>NZ_JAVREH010000011.1:0-118565 GCF_031845305.1 Jatrophihabitans lederbergiae
CGATACAACTCGACAGCGTCGCGGCGAAACTCCTCGGAGTAGTTCTTCCTCGCCATGAGTGGATCATCTCGCTTCCACCCCACCGAAGCAGGGATTGAGCGTGTCCACTACTCGGGGTCAGGTCCCTACGCCCACGCCGTGGTCATCGACTACAACCGCTTTCCGGTAGTGGCCGGTGCCGGCTCCGCCTTCTTCCTGCACGTGACCAACGGCCGGCCCACCGCCGGCTGCGTGGCGATCTCCGCCGCGTCGCTCGACGTGGTGATGCGGTGGCTGACTCCGGCGGCGCATCCGGTCATCTCGATCGGAGTGGGAGCCCAGGCCACGTCCCTGATCACCGACGCGAACGCGGCCGCGGCGCTGCGCAACCCGCGTGGCAACGTCGACTCGGTCACCGCCGGTGCCGGCACCGCGAAGGTCGTGGGCTGGGCCGCGGACCCGGACGCGCTGTCGACCCGGCTGCAGGTAGATGTCTATGTCGACAAGAAGATGCGCGCCCGGGTAGCCACCGGGCTGTCGCGACCGGACGTCGCGCGCGCGATCGGCGCCGGACCGAACCAGGGCTTCGGCTACACCGCCACCAAGCTGGCCAGGGGTGCCCACAGCGTGTGCGCGTACGCGCTGAACATCGGTAAGGGCACCGCCAACCCCAACCTCGGCTGCCGCACCGTGACGGTGCGCTAGCGATTGGTCGGGGTGGTTACCGGCTCAGGTGCGCGATCTCGTGGTCGAGGAGCCAGCGCTTGGCGTGGAAGCCGCCCGCGTAGCCGACGATCTTGCCGTCGGCGCCCACCACCCGGTGGCACGGCACGATGATCGAGATCGGGTTGCGCCCGTTCGCCCCGCCGACGGCCCGGACGGCCTTCGGGTTGCCAATCTGGTTCGCCAGCTGGGTGTAGCTGACCGTGCTGCCGTAGTCGATGCGGCGCAGCGCCTCCCACACCCTGCGCTGGAACATCGTGCCGACGGGGCTCAGCACCACATCGAACATGTCGCGCTCACCGGCGAAGTACTCGTCGAGCTGCCGGCGTACCTCGGCGAAGTCGCTGTCCACCCGCTCGCCGATGTCGGTCGGCTTCTTGCCGTGCTGAGCGGTGTACAGGCCGGAGAGACCGTGTCGGTCGCCGGTCAGCAGGATGTCGCCGATCGGGGACGCGAGGATGCTGTGGGTCATCGGATGTCCTTTGCGGAGCGTGCTGTCGGTGAACTATAGGTCCGTCGGGCGGCGCCGGGCGGCGCCGGTAGGGACGCCCAGAGCTGATGGGTCAGGTAGCTGCGCCACGGTGCGAACGCCGAGGCGGACTCAGCCGGCTCGCCACCGAGCGCGGTCAACGCGTGCCGAACGCCGAGGTCTGATGCCAGGAAGACGTCGGGGTCCCCGGTTGCCCGCATCTGAAGGTACTCGGCAGTCCAGGGCCCGATCCCGCGCAGTTCCAGCAACGCGGCACGGGCGGCGTCGCGGTCCGCCCCGGCGTCCAGCACCAGCTCGCCGCCGGCCATCCGTGCCGCGAGCGAGACGATGGTCCGGCCGCGTGCCACCGGCATCGGCAAGCGTGCGGGATCCGCCTCGGCCAGTACCGACGGGTGCGGAAACGACAACCAGCCCGGCTCGCCGTCGAACGCCGGGCTGCCATGGTCGGCCGCGATCCGGCCCAGGACGGTCCGGGCCGCGGCGACCGACACCTGCTGGCCGACCACCGCGCGGACCGCCATCTCGAAACCGTCCACGGCGCCGGGAGAGCGCAGGCCGGGGAAGGCGAGGGCCAGTGGCCGCACCCTCGGATCGGACCGGAGCACCTCGTCGACCGCGACGGGATCGGCGTCGAGGTCGAGCAATCGCCGGGTCCGGGCGACGGCCGCCGCGAGGTCCCGGTGGTCGGTGAGCCGCAACCGGACGTGCACGTGCGGCGTGCCGCCGGGGCGTTGACCGTCCGCGCAGCAGGCGGCGGAGCGCTCGGTCACCGCGATCAGGCCGGGTCCGTGCGGCAGGGGCACGGTCCGGGTGTATGTCGTCCCGTCGAAGTCCTCCACCCCCGGAATCGCGCGCCTGGCCAGAAACGCGAGCGTGGTCGCCAACGTCATGGGGACTCGGTAGGGCAGCCGCAGGTCGAGCAAGCCGGCGGCCGGCGCGTTGGCCGCGCGGCCCTGGCGATGGGCGCGCAGGCCGGTCGGGGTCGCGTCGAACACCTCGCGGATGGTGTCGTTGAACTGCCGGACGCTGGCGAACCCCGCCGCGAACGCGACGTCGGAGGCAGGCAGCGAGCTGGTCTCCAGCAGGATGCGGGCGGTCTGCGCGCGCTGGGCCCGGGCCAGCGCCAGCGGCGGGGCACCGAGCTCGCTGACGACTGCCCGGCTGACCTGGCGTTCGGAATAGCCCAGTCGCCGGGCGAGCCCCGCCACGCCATCGCGGTCGAGCACTCCGTCGCAGATCAGTCGGCTGGCGCGACCGGCGAGGTCCGCCCGGACGTTCCATTCCGCCGAGCCGGGCGTGGCATCGGGCCGGCACAGCTTGCAGGCCCGGAAGCCGGCCCGCTGGGCGGCCGCGGCGCTGGCATAGAAGCCGACGTTGCGGCGGTGCGGGGTGCGTGCCGAACAGGAGGGCCGGCAGTAGATGCCGGTGGTGCGCACGCCGGTGTAGAACATGCCGTCGAAGCGCCGGTCCCGGCTGCGCACCGCCCGGTACGCGGACTCCTCGTCGATGGCCATACCCGCAGTCTGCCGCACCGCCGGCGCGCTGGCTGGCGGGTTCGGACACGCCGATGGCAACCGTCGAAAGGCCTCAGCCGGTGTTGCGCAGCCCCGCGGCGACACCGTTCATGGTCAGCAGCAGCGCGCGGCGCAGTTGGGCGGTGTCGTCGTCCGGCTCGTCCGGGCCGGCCGTTCCGGTAGCCGATGAGCCGGCCTCCAGCGAGCGCACCCGGGACAGCAGGTCGACCTGGGCGTACGAGATCGGGTCGAGGTAGGCGTCCCGAACGCTCAGCGTCCGCTGCAACAGTGGCTGGTTGTCGAGCAGGAACTGCTCGCCGGTGACCCGGAGCACCTCGTCCACGGTCAGTTCGTGCTCCGCCTTGACCAGCTCGAACAGCCGCTGGAGGTCCTCGGGCACCAGGGTGGAGACGTAGTGCGAGGCGATTTCCAGGTCCGTCTTCGACAGCGTCATCTCGACGTTGGAGATGAACGTGCGGAAGAAGTGCCAGTTCGTGTGCATGTCGCTCAGCGCGGTCTGCATGCCGGCCTCGCGCGCGGCCTTCAGGCCTGAGCCGACACCGAACCAGCCGGGGACGATCTGGCGGGACTGGGTCCAGCCGAACACCCACGGAATCGCTCGCAGCCCCGAGATGCCGCCGCCAGAGTCCGGCCGCCGGGACGGGCGTGAGCCGATGTTCAGCGAGCCGAGCTGTTCCACCGGCGTGGACGCCAGGAAGTACCCGGGCAGCCCCGGGTCGTCGATGAACCGGCGGTAGGCGGCGAAGGCGGCGTCGCTGACCAGCTCCATGGTCTGGTCCCAGGTCTGCAGCTGAGCCGGCCCCTGGCGCGGGCGCAGGTGCAGCGTCGAGGCCCGCAGCACCGCCGAGACGGTGAGCTCCAGGTTCTCCCGGGCCAGCTCGGGAAGCGCGTACTTGTCGCTGATCACCTCGCCCTGCTCGGTGAACTTGATCTCGCCTGCCAGCACGCCCCACGGCTGGGCCAGGATCGAGTCGTACGTCGGGCCGCCGCCGCGTCCGACGGTTCCGCCGCGGCCGTGGAACAGCCGCAGCCGGACGCCGTGCCGGGCGGCGACGTCCCGCAGCGTTCGCTGGGTCTTGTGGATCTCCCACTGCGAGGTGGTGATGCCGGCGTCCTTGTTGGAGTCGGAGTAGCCGAGCATCACCTCCTGGACGTCACCGCGCAGCCGGACGATCAGCCGGTAGGTGGGATCGGACAGCAGCTCGTCCAGCACCTCGCCGCTGCGCCGCAGCTCATCGACGGTCTCGAGCAGCGGGACGAAGCCGATCCGGGCGAACGGCAGGGTGTCGCCGTTGCCGTGCACGTCCACCAGCCCGGCCTCGCGCGCGAGGACGACAGCGGCCAGCACGTCATCGGAGCCCATGGTCATCGACACGATGTAGCTCTCGATCACGTCCACCCCGTAGGTGTCCAGGGCGTGCCGGATCTCGTCGAACACCGCGAACGTCGTGGCACCGGCGGCGTCCAGCGGCGGCGGGGTCGGCGCGAGCGGGCGCCGGGAGGCCAGCTCCTTGGACAGCAGCCTGGTCCGGTAGTCGCGAGGCAGGTCGGCGTAGAGCCAGTGCTCCTCTTTCAACCGGTCGATCAGCTGACCGACCGCGTGGTGGTGGGCCTCGGCGTGCTCGCGAATGTCCAGGGTGGCCAGGTGCAGGCCGAAGATCGAGATCGTCCGCTGCACCCGTACGAGCAGGCCGTCGGCGATGAGGGAGCCGGCGTTGTCGCGCAGGGACTCGCCGATCAGCCGCAGCTCCGCGATTACCTCGCCGCGGCCGAGGTAATCGTGGCCGGGCAGATGCGGCGTCCCGGTCTCGACGCGCTCGCGGGTGTTACGGATCTTCTGCCGGATGCAGGACAGCTTCAGCCGGTACGGCTCGGTCTCGTTCACCGTGAGCACCCGTGGGTCGAGCTCCGGCAGATTCGCGAGGTCGGCCTGGATGGAGCTGACGAGTTCGTCACTGACCCCGACGATGGAACTGGACGAGGACAGCTCCAGGACGAGTGCGTCGATTTCCTGCAAAGCCGAACGAACGGCAACCTGATGCTGCAGGCGCAGCACCTCGCTGGTGACTGCGGCGGTGACGTTCGGATTGCCGTCCCGGTCGCCTCCGATCCAGGACCCGAACGTCAGCGGCCGGGCGTCGGAGTCCAGCGTCGCGCCGTGCCTGCTCAGCTCGGCGGCGAGGTCGACGGTGAAGTCGGGCAGCGTCTCGTCGATCAGCTCCTGCAGGTAGTAGACGGCGTTGCGTGCCTCGTCCACCGGGGTGGGCCGGTGCCGGCGCAACTCGTCGGTCTGCCAGATCAGGTCGATGATCTCGGCCAGCGTGCGGTCCTGCCGCTCGCGGGCGGCGCTGCCGGGCTCGGTGGGGGTGGCGAGCACATCGGCCAGCCGCCGGAGCTTGCCGAGGATGGAGCGTCGGCTCGCCTCGGTCGGGTGAGCGGTGAACACGGGACGGACGGCGAGTGCCTGCACAGCGTGGGTCAACCCGTCCGGCCCGGCCTGCTCGGCGACGGCCGCGACCGCACTGGCCAGCCAACCCTCCTCGGCCGGGCGCTCACGCAGGCTGCGGACCCGGTGCACCTGCTCGGCGACATTGGCCAGGTGGAAGTACGCGGAGAAGGCCCGCACCAGCGCGGACGCCGTCTCGATCGGCAGGCCGGCCAGCAGGGAGCGGACCTCGTCCCGGGCGGTGTTGCGATCCTCCACCCGGGTGGAGTCCTTGCTCTGCTTGGTGAGCGCCCGAACCCGTTCTACGAGGTCCAGCAGCTCGGGGCCGTGCTGGCGCACCAGGGAGGCGCCGAGAAGTTCGCCGACTCGCCGGACGTCACGCCGCAGGGGCGTGTCGTCTTCCGTGGTCGAACCGTCGAGGTGCTGGTCAGCAGCCACTGTGCGCGTCATCACGGCCGAATTCTCCCGCATCGCAGATTTCGGCGACCGGGCGGATGGTTACCCGCGGGTCGTCGGTCACCCTGCGCAAACGTCCGCTTACGCAGCGCTGGCAAAATGTCACGTTCCCGGGGAAGGCCCTTACGTAAAGGAAATAGCGCTTCCAAACAGTGGGCTAACACGGTATAAACACTAGGGGGCCATCCAGCGACGAAAGTCGAGTTGCCGGGAATGTGTCCACGGGGAAAGCTAGACCGAGTGTGAGTTGCGGTTACGGGGGGGACCTGTCGTTCGGCTTCTCGCCGATCGGCAGAAACGGGGGACAGATGTTCAAGAGTGGCCCTTTTGCGCCTGACGAGGCCAAGGGCGGGTCGACTATTGCGGACGGTATCGCAGACCGGCCCGGATTCACTGTCGACTCGGCGGAACGCACGATGACGCGGTTTGCACCCCGAGAGGGCGTTCGGCGGCCGGCCCCTGTGACGCGGGTCGGGCCGGTCCACCACAGGCGTCCGGACGCCGTCAGCGCTGAGGAGGTGTCGCAGCCGGCGAAGCGTCGCGCCAAGTGGTTCCGCCGCTACCAGCTCAGCCTGGTGATAGTCGATCTCCTCGCGGCCACAGCAGCGGTCGTCGCTTCGTTCGCGTTCCGGTTCGGCTCTGTCGACGATTCCGCCGGTGGGCGGTTCTACCTGGTTCTGACCGCGCTCGCTCCGGTGGCGTGGGTCGCCGCGGTGTCGACGAACCGCGGGTACGAGGCGCGTTTCGTCGGCGTGGGCGCAACGGAGTTCCAGCGCATCTTCCAGGCATTCCTGCAGCTGACGGCAGTGGTTGCCTTCACCTCGTTCGTCACGAAGGCTGACCTGGCCCGCGGGTTCGTCCTGTTGGCGTTGCCGCTGGCCCTGCTGTTCACCATCATCGGCCGTTATGGAGCCCGCAAGTGGCTGCACCGTCAGCGTGGAAGCGGCCGTGCGCTGAGCTCGGTTCTCGTCGTCGGTGACGCGAGCGCCATCGAGGACTTCACGTCCATGGTCCGCCGGGACCGCTACGCCGGCATGCGTGTGGTCGGTGCGTGTGTTCCCGGGGAACTCGCCATCGACGAGGTGACGATCACCACGCTCAATGCCATCGACGTTCCTATCCTGGGTGACGTCGACTGCATTCGTGCCGCGGTTTCGATCAGTCAAGCCGACACTGTCGCCGTCGTCTCCTCCGGAGTGCTCGGCCCGGAGAAGTTGCGCTCCATCTCCTGGCAGCTTGAGGGCACGTCGACCGACCTGGTGGTATCGCCCGGTTTGACCGAAGTGGCTGGTCCGCGGCTGCACATCCGCCCGGTGGCCGGACTGCCGCTGTTGCATGTCGAGGAACCACAGTTCACGGGTTTCCGCAGGGTGCTCAAGGGAGCGTTCGACCGTAGCGTCGCCGCGTTGGCGCTGCTGTTGCTCTCACCACTGTTCTTGGTGCTCGCCGTGGCGGTCCAAGTCAGTAGCCCTGGCCCGGCTCTGTTCCGTCAGGTCCGGGTGGGCCGGGCAGGGGGCACCTTCCTGATGCTGAAGTTCCGGTCCATGTACACCGATGCCGAAGCGCGGCTGGCGGGCCTTCGCGGCCACAGCCATCACGGCGACGGGCTCCTGTTCAAGATGCGCGACGATCCGCGCGTCACCCCGGTCGGTCGGTTCCTGCGCAAGTACTCCCTGGACGAGTTGCCGCAGCTTGTCAACGTCGTGCGGGGCACGATGTCGCTGGTGGGACCACGGCCGCCGTTGCCGCTGGAGGTTGCGCGCTACGAGGATCACGTCCACCGCCGGCTGCTGGTGAAGCCGGGGTTGACCGGCTTGTGGCAGGTCAGCGGTCGTAGCGACCTCAGCTGGGAGGAGTCGGTTCGGCTGGACCTGCGCTACGTCGAGAATTGGTCGCTCGCCGAGGACTTGTTGATCCTGTGGAAGACCGCGCGCGCCGTGATAGCCGGCTCCGGAGCGTACTGATTCCGGTAGCTGTGCGTAACAATAGTTTTGGCTTAAGAAATAACGCCAATCGAGCCGGTCAACTTTTGCATTGGGGGACGGTGTCGGCTATCGTCAGCAAGACTTAGCAGGAACTTCACTTCGGGAGTCGTCCGGTTACGGACCGTCACCTGAAGGCACCATTGCTGACGAGGTTGTCGCGTAACGGGGGAATCCCCGGGGATGGGCTGGTCTGAGCCGCTGACTCGCTCAGGCTGGACAGAGAAATGCTCCAACAGGGGGGAACTGATGGGCGTAAGGCTGATCGCCGGGATCACTGCCGCTGCCACGGGGGTCTTAGGGCTTCTCGTCGTGGCGACGGCGACGCCGGCGGCCGCACTGGAGGGGACGGTGCCTTCCACGGTGGCGCCGAGTTGGCAGACCAACGGTGCCGTGTCGGCGATCGCGGCCACCAACGGGGTGGTCTACGTCGGCGGTGACTTCACCAGCGTCCGGCCGCCCGGCGCCGTGGCGGGCTCGGGCGAGGTTGCGCGCAACCACTTGGCGGCGTTCAACGCCAGCACCGGCGCGCTCATCACCTCGTTCAACCACAACGTCAATGCCGCGGTGAAGGTGCTGTCGATCAGCGCTGACGGGCAGACGGTATATGCCGGCGGTGACTTCACCACCGTGGACGGGACCACCCGCAACCGGATCGCCGCGTTCACGGCTTCGTCCGGTGCGATGTCGGCCTGGAACCCGAACGCCAATGGCAGAGTGGCCGGCATTGCCGCGACCGCCTCCACCGTCTATGTCGGTGGCTCCTTCTCCACCATCGGTGGACGGACCGAGCGCCGGGTCGCCGCGCTGAGCCCGAGCACCGGCGCCGCGCTGGGCACGTTCAACACGACGCCCGACAATATCGTCTACCAGCTCGCTGTCTCGCCCCAGGGTGACAAGCTCTACCTCGCCGGTGCGTTCCTGAGCGTCAACGGCGACACCAGCTACCACGCCGCGGCAGTCGTGGACACCGCCACCGGTGCCACCCTGCCGTTCTCCGCCGGTTCGATCATCCCGCCGAAGACGGATGCGTGCATCGTCGAGGCCAAGTCCGTCAAGACCGACTCCGGCGGCGCCTACTTCGGCGTCGAGGGCACCGGCCCGGGTTGCTTCGACGGCACCTTCGGCGTGAACGGCGGGGACGGCTCGCTGCGCTGGCAGAGCAGGTGCCTCGGCGCCACCCAGGCGGTGCAGCCGATCGGTGGCATCCTCTACACCGGCTCGCACAGCCACGACTGCAGCGCCGACCAGGGCACCGACCCGGACGCGTTCCCAGAGGTGGGCTGGTCCAAGGGTGTCTCGCGGCACCTGCTGTCGCGCACCACCAGCGGTGGCCTGGTGTCCAACTGGTACCCGAACACCAACGGCGGCATCGCCCCGGCCGGCCAGACCGCGGCCCTCGGCCCGCGGGTGCTGGCCACCGACGGCAGCCGGCTCTTCGTCGGCGGCGAGTTCACGACCGTCAACGGGCTCGCGCAGCAGGGCTTCGCCCGATTCGACCCGGCTACCGGCGACCTGGCCGCACCGGCTCGTCCGGCCACGCCCACGGTGGTTGCCCGGGCCGGCGGCAAGGTCTCCATCTTCGTGCAGGCCCCGCTGGACACCGATGACACCGATATGACGGTCCGGCTCTACCGCGACGGCGCCAGCGCCCCGATCGCCACCGCGGCGGTGCACTCGCTGTTCTGGAAGCAGCCGGTGCTGGCATTCAGCGACGACGGCCTGGCTGTCGGCAGCAGCCACACCTACACTGCCGACGCGATCGAGACCTATGGTTCCAACGCCGGCCCGAAGTCCTCGGCCAGCCGGGCGGTCACCGTGGTGACCACCCCGCCGACCTACGAAGCGGCGGTCGCCGCCGACAACCCGGCGCTGGACTGGCGTCTCGGCGACGCCGCCGGCCCGGTGCTGGCCGACTCCTCCGCCAGCAAGAACGCGGGCCTCGCCTTCGGTGGTGCCGCGGTGAGCTACGGCGCCGCTGGTGCGGTGCCCGGCAACACCGCGATCACCACCAACGGCTCGACCGGGTATGCCTCCTCCACCGTCAAGCAGGCCTCACCCTCGACCTACTCGGTCGAGACCTGGTTCAAGACCACCAGCACCGCCGGCGGCAAGCTCATCGGCTTCGGTGACCAGCAGGGCGGCCTGGACTTCGGCGGCAACCCGGTGCAGAGCGGTTCCTACGACAAGCAGGTCTACCTGACCAACGACGGGCACCTGGTGTTCGGCGTCTACGTCGGTTACGCCGACACCCTGACCTCGGCCAACGCCTACAACGACGGGCAGTGGCACCAGGTGGTGGGCACCCAGGGCCCCCTGGGCCTGACCCTCTACGTCGACGGGGCCAAGGTCGGCCACGACACCCAGACCCAGAACCAGTCCTTCGCCGGGTACTGGCGGATCGGCGGCGACAACCTCAACGGCTGGCCCAACCAGCCGACCAGCAATTTCTTCGCCGGATCGATCGACGAGACGGCCGTGTATGACCACGCACTCGGCCTGAGCGCGGTGCAGAACCACTACGCCGCCTCCGGCCGCACCCCGCCGCCCTCCACTGCTCCGACGGACGCCTACGGCAAGGCCGTCTACAACGACGTGCCGTCGACCTTCTGGCGCCTGGACGAGACCTCGGGCACCACGGCGGCGGACTCCTCGGACAACGGCAGCATCGGCAGTTATGTCGGCGGTGTGGTCCAGGGCGCCGGCGGCGCGATCAGCACTGGCACCGCCGCGACCTTCGACGGCAGCACCGGCAACGTCGCGCTCGGCTCCCAGCGCAGCGGACCGTCGTCGTACTCGACCGAGCTGTGGTTCAAGACCGGTACCACCAACGGCGGCAAGCTGATCGGCTTCGGCGACGCCCAGACCGGTATGAGCGGTAGCTACGACAAGCAGGTCTACCTCACCAACGACGGCCGGCTGGTCTTCGGCGTGTACAACAACGGCTTCGACACCGTGTACTCGCCGGCCGGCTTCAACGACAACCAGTGGCACCAGGTCGTCGCGACCCAGGGTTCGGCCGGAATGGCGCTCTATGTCGATGACCACCTGGTGGGCACCAACGGCGCCTCGGCCAACCAGGGCTACAGCGGTTACTGGCGGGTCGGCGGCGACAACCTCAACGCCTGGCCGGACCAGCCCAGCAGCGCGTACTTCGCGGGCACCGTCGACGAGGTCGCCATCTATGACAGCGTGCTGAGCGCCGGTCAGGTCGATGCCCACTACACCGCCTCGGGCCGCAGCGGCCCGGACGCGGTGGCGCCCACCACGTCGATCAGCTCGCCGGCCGACGGCGCGACGGTCGGCACCGGCACCGTGACCGTCACCGCGACGGCCTCGGACAACGTCGGCGTGACTGCGGTGGACCTGCGGGTCGACGGCACCATGGTGGCAACCGACACCGCCGCGCCCTACACCTTCAGCTGGAGTGCCGGCAGCGGCTCGCACACGCTGCAGACCATCGCCCACGACGCGGCCGCCAACACCGGCAGTTCGGCGCTCGTGCACGTCACCGCCACCGCGCCCGACACGACGAACCCGACAACGGCGATCACCTCGCCGGTCGCCGGGGACACCGTCTACGGCCCGACGACGGTCACCGCCACGGCCACCGACGACACCGGCGTGGCCTCGGTCGCGCTGCAGGTCGACGGCACCACGGTGGCCACCGACACGACCGCGCCGTACAGCTTCAGCTGGAACGCCACCGCGGTCGGCTCGCACACCCTGCGGACGGTGGCGACCGATGCCGCCGGCAACAGCGGCCAGTCGGCGCCGGTGACGGTCACGGTGACGGCGCCTGCCGACACCACGCCGCCGACCGCGCCCGGCTCGTTGACCGCCTCGCAGGTCACCACCTCGTCGGTGACGCTGTCCTGGACCGCCGCGACCGATGACCGCTCGGTCGCCGGTTACCGGGTGGTCCGCAACGGCACGGTGCTGGCCGGCACGGTGACGGGCCTCAGTTACACCGACACCGGCCTGACAGCGGGCACGGCCTACACCTACACGGTGCGGGCGGTGGACGCGGCCGGCAACGTCGGCCCGGACAGCAACCAGGTCCTCATCACCACGCTGTCCGGCAACCCGGTGCTGTTCTCCGACAGCTGGTCAGCGGCAGACGGTGCGCCGTGGTCCTCGGCCTGGACCGCCGGCAGCAGCAACGCCACGGTGAACACCCAGTCCGGCACCGGTCGGATCGCCCTGAACGATGTGGCCGGTGCCTACGGCCGGGTTCAGCTGACCGGGCTGGCTGCCCGCTCCAACAGCGAGCTGCTGACGTCGTTCAACTGGTCGTCCAACACCGCGCTGAGCTACCTCGACGTCTACCTGCGGGGGTCGGGTGGCTGGCAGAACGCCTACCGGCCGAAGAACGGTTACGGCTTGGAGCTGCAGTCCAACTCCGCGACGGTGACCGTGCAGAAAAGTGTCAATGGCACGACGAGTGCGGTGCAGTCGGTGGCTGGTGGTCAGGCGCTGACGACGGCCAAGCAGTGGCTGCGGTTGCGGGTCAGTGGTTCGACGATCCAGTTCAAGATCTGGACCGATGGCAGCACCGAGCCGGCGGTCTGGAAGTCCACCAACACCGACACCGGTGTCAGCGCGGCGGGCCAGCTGTTCATCTCCTCCAACCGGGGCAGCTCCAACATCGGCTCGAAGGCAGTCTCGTTCGATGACCTGTCGATCCGAGACGCCCAGCAGTAGTTCGCAGCAGGCAGGACGGGCGCACCCAGCGCCCGCCCTGCTCATACCTGGCAAGTCCGCACCCGGGGGGCGCGGCCTTTCTTCACGAGGGAATTCGGATATGAGCAGTCGCAACATGCAGGGCCCGGCCGCCGGACGCAACCACGCCGGACTGGCCGCGCTGATCCGGCGCAGCCGCACCCTGGCGACCACCGTGGCGGTCACTGCCGGCGTGCTCGCCGGCGGTCTGGTCGGCGTCGGCACCGCGGCGCCGGCCACCGCCGGCACCCCGGTGGTGCTCGACGGCTCGCAATCCTCGCTCGCGGCCCCCTCCTGCTGGGCGATCAAGCAGCAGAAGCCGACGAGCACCGACGGCGTCTACTGGCTGCAGACTGCGCAGCTGATCGCGCCGGAGCAGTTCTACTGCGACATGACGACCGACGGCGGCGGCTGGGTGCTGGCCGGCCGCGGGCGGGAAAACTGGACCTGGGCCTACGGCGGCCAGGGCAGCACGGCAGCGCTGCGCAACACGCCCACCGGCACCGGCGTGTTCGCCCCGGCGACGCTGTCGGCCGCGACCGTCGAGGGACTGCTCGGCGGTGGCCGGGTCGATGCCCTGACCGACGGCATCCGGGTTCGCCGGGCGACGAATGTCGCGGGCACCGCCTACCAGGAGCTGCGCCTCAAGCCCGCCAACCGTGCCAACTGGACGTGGGCGATCGGTGGCGGCGTGCTGACCTCCGCCGTCTCAGTCGACGGGCTCAACTACTCCGGCGGCAACACCCAGTCCTGGGCCACCGCCAGCACCGAAAAAGGGCTGTTCCGGCTCTACACCACTGAGTCGAAGATGCACAACTACAAGATGGGCTTCGGCTACGGCGACGGCGCCAACAACGGCGGCACCCCGCCGATCAACAACAGCACCGTCGTCGGGCAGAACAACGCCACCAGCTACCTCTGGCAGTACGGCGTCGAGAACGGCGCGCTCCCCTTCAGCCAGGTCTGGTTGCGACCCAAGCTGACCACCTCCAGCTACCAGCCGATTCCGGCGGCAGGCCTGCCTGCCTCCACGGTCCGGCCGCTGGCCTCGTCCACGACCTCACCCAATACTCCGTGGGGGGTGACCGGCATCGTCGGCACGCCCAGCGAGCTCAACATGGAGGTCGAGACCTTCGCCCAGATCGGCAACGTGATGTACGTCGGCGGCGGCTTTCAGTACGTGCAGAAGGGCGCCAACCCAGCCGCGGCGGACAAGATCGCCCAGCCGTGGCTGGCCGCCTTCGACGTCAACACGGGTGCCTGGATCTCGAGCTTCCGGCCCGCCCTGAACAACCGGGTCTGGGACCTGCAGGCGACCCCGGACGGCAAGCTCGTGGTCGGCGGTGAGTTCACCACCGTCAACGGTGCGACCGGCTCGACCGGGATCACCGAGCTGGACCCGATCACCGGAGCCAAGGTGTCGACCTGGAACGCCTCTGTCGAGTACATCAACACCGAGGTCGGCAATCCCGGGCCGCAGGTCAAGGCGATCGACTACCAGGACGGCTGGCTCTACATCGGCGGCCGGTTCAACCGGGTCACCGGCGGCACCCCCGTCAGGGGGCCGGTCACGGTGGGCCGGGCGGCCCGGCTGCGGGTCTCCGACGGCCAGCCCGACGGCACCTGGAAGCCGAACTTCGACGGCTCGGTGATCGAGCTGGACGCCAGCGCCAAGGGCGACCGGGTCTATTTCTCCGGCTACTTCAACAATGTCAACGGCGTCGCCTCGAAGAACATCGGCGTGATCAGCACCGCCGCGGGCGCGGCCTCCGTTCCCGGCCTCGCGGCCTGGCAGCCCAGCATCGGCTCGGGCGTCAAGACGTACCAGCAGGCGATCAAGGAAGACGGCAACTACGTCTGGCAGGGCGGCTCGGAGCACGTCCTGGGCCAGTACGACCGCAGCAGCTACGCACTGAAGAGCTCGGACATCACCAAGGCCGGTGGCGACATCCAGACGATTGCGATTTACAACGGAGTCGTCTACGCCAGCTGCCACTGCGGCAACTACGCCTACTCCAACGACCTGCACTACGACAACCCGATCCCGTACGCCTCGGACGTCAACAACATCAAGTACATCGGTGCCTGGGACGAGGTGACCGGGCAGTACCTGCCCGACTTCTACCCGGGCGCGCTGGACACCCGCTCGGGCATCGGCGGCTGGGAACTCACGCCTGACTCCAACGGCTGCCTGTGGTTCGGTGGCGACTTCAAGCAGGGCTCCTACCAGAGCACCGGCTACCAGTGGCTCGGCGGCTTCGGCAAGTTCTGCCCCCGGGACTCCGTCGCGCCGACGACGCCGGCCAACCTGACAGTGGCGACCGCGAGCACCGGCGGCACCAGGCTCAGTTGGAACGCCGCCACCGACAATTCTGGAGCGGTGCACTACGAGGTGCTGCGCGGTGACCGGGTGATCGGTGCCACCACGGGCCTGTCCTACATCGACACCACCGGCTCGCTGCCCGCCAACTACTGGGTTCGCGCGGTGGACAACGGCGGTAACCGGTCGGCCACCACCGCGATGGTGACCATGCAGGCGCCGGACACCACGGCGCCGACGGCCTCGATCACCAGCCCGGCGAGCGGTGCCTCGGTCTACGGGCCGGTCACGGTGACCGCCACGGCTGCCGACGACCGCGCCGTCTCGTCCGTGGACCTGCTGGTCGACGGCGCGGTGCTGGCCACCTCCACCACCGCTCCGTACAGCTTCAACTGGTCGGCGACCGCGGTCGGCAGCCACACCTTGCAGGTGGTGGCGCATGACGCCGCGGGCAACACCGGTGCGTCGACTTCGGTCACTGTGACGGTGCCGCCGGACACCACGGCGCCGAGCGCTCCCGGCGCGCTGAGCTCCACCGGGGTGACCACCACAGCCGCGACCCTGTCCTGGTCGGCGGCGACCGATGACCGTGCGGTGGCCGGCTACCAGGTGCTGCGCAACGCCACGGTGGTCGGGCAGACCACCGCGCTCAGCTACACCGACACCGGCCTGACAGCGGGGACCACGTACACCTACACGGTGCGGGCGGTGGACGCGGCCGGCAACGTCGGCCCGGACAGCAATGCGGTTGCGGTGACCACCAGTTCGCAGGTCGCCCCGCTGTTCGCCGAGTCGTGGCCCGGTACCGACGGCGCGGCCTGGTCGCCGGCCTGGACGTCGAGCGCGGCGAGCGGCACGGTCGACACCCGGTCCGGTGCGGGTCGCATCGCGGTCGACGACGTCTCGGGGGCTTATGCCAGGACGCAGCTCACCGGCCTGGCCGTCCGCTCGGACAGCGAGCTGCTGACCTCGTTCAGCTGGTCGTCCAACACCGCGCTGAGTTACCTGACCATCTACCTGCGGGGATCGGGTGGCTGGCAGAACGCCTACCGGCCGAAGAACGGCTACGGCTTGCAGCTGCAGTCCAACTCGGGCACCGTCGTCGTGCAGAAGAATGTCAACAGTGTCACCAGCACGGTGCAGTCGGTGACCGGTGGCCAGGCGCTGACGACGGCCAAGCAGTGGCTGCGGTTGCGGGTCAGTGGTTCGACGGTCCAGTTCAAGATCTGGACCGATGGCAGCACCGAGCCGACCACCTGGAAGTCCACCAACACCGACACCAGCGTGGCCACCGCCGGGCAGCTGTTCCTCTCCGTGGTCCGCGGTGGGACCAACGTAGGTGCCAAGTCTGTGGCCTTCGACGATCTGTCCATCGGCAACGCTGAGTAACGGTTGCCGCTCTGCGGGCACGAATCAGGGGACGGGCGCTGGGCGCCCGTCCCCTAATTCGTTGTGATGTCGACAATCCGTCGGGTTTGTCATTTGTGTGATCGGCCACGTCGACACTTGAAACGTCTCCGTATCAATCGCAGCTGACCGCCGACGGTGCAAGCTGGCCGAATGTCGCGAATCAGCTCTTCCGAGTTCCGCTTGGAGGATTTGAGATGGTCGTCAGGTGCTTCCGGCTCGTCAGCTAACGGCCCCTCCAGACAGGCCCTGTCACAGTCCGTAGCAAGTTTCCCTGGTCCATTGACGTAAAGGACTTTGCTAATTGATCTTGCTAGATCTTTGCACGCGCTGCGTGGTGTGGGCCTAGGTATCGGCCGCACCGAGGCCGCAACTACCTCAACGCTCCAATCTGGACCTGACGAAGACTTAACACCCGCGCGAGCGAGAGCTCAGATCAGTATTCGGTTGGACGATGTAAGGGGTAACGACTACTAGGAGTGATCAAAGTGTCCCGTGTTCGAGTTGAGCGATTAGGTAAGAACAAGAAGCTATTGGTGAGCACAGCGGTCGTCGGTGCCACCTGCCTGGCGCTGATGACGGCAACCGACTCGTCGCCGGCCGCCGCATCGACCTCGTCACCGAATATGGTGAAAGACCCGGGCCTGGCAACCGGTACCTCAGCGTGGACAGTCACCGGCGGCGGTGCGCTTTCCGTGGTCACCGGCCACGATGGTGGCCGGGCGGTCCGGGTGCTGAACACCACGGCCAGGACGCTGACCATCGCGCTCAACGACAAGGTCAACACGGTTGCATCGACCAAGGCAGGCGCTGTCTACCGGGCCAGCGCATGGCTGCAGACCGACAGCCCAGGCGTGTCGTCCGCCGTCCGCCTGATGGAGTACGCCGGTTCGACCAACCGAGGATCCGCGTTGGCGAGTAAGTGGATGCGGAGCACCGCGTGGGCTCAGGTGACGGTGAATTACACCGCGAAGAGTTCGGGAGCGTCGCTGGATCTGAACATGCTCACCTGGACGCTTCCGCCTCACAAGAGTTTCGTCATGAGCGACCCGAGTCTGGTGGTTCTGACGGTTCCCGCGCCGCCGACTTCGACGAAGCCTGCTCCGGCTCCGACTGCTCCGGCTCCGACTGCACCGGCTCCGACCACACCGGCTCCGACCACACCCGCTCCGACTGCACCGGCTCCGACTGCACCGGCTCCGATTACACCGGCTCCGGTGCCACCGATCTCTGCGCCCGTACCCACCGGCTACCAGCTCGTCTGGTCCGATGACTTCGACTCGATAGACAGGTCGAAGTGGAACGTGCGCAACAACTCCTGGGCGCACAACGAGGAGTCGATCGACACCTCCCGTCCGGAGAACGTCTTCGTCGCCAACGGCGCGCTCACGCTGCGGGCCATCAAGGAGAACTACAGCGCCTACGGCACCACCCGGCAGTACACCTCGGGCTACCTCGACACCATCGGCCGCGCATCATGGCAGTACGGCCGCATCGAGATGCGCGCCAAGCTGCCGGCGGCGCAGGGCATGTGGCCGGCCTTCTGGCTGCGCGACAACAGCGGCCTCGGGGAGCTCGACATCATGGAGGCCGTCGGCGGCATGGTGAACCACACGGTGCAGACGATCCACCAGTCCACCAATGGCGACATGGCCAGGTCCGGGCACGAGGACGTCCTGCCCAGCGACACCTTCAGCGACTGGCACACCTACGCGGTGGACCGTGAGCCGGGCTCGGTGAAGTGGTACGTCGATGACCGGCTGGTGTTCTCCAAGACCGTGTCGACCCTCAGCTGGCTGGAAGATGCCTTCAGCGAACCGATGAACATCCGGCTCAACCTGCAGGTCGGTGGCAGCATGCCCGCCTACTACCAGAAGCCGGTCAACGGAGCTCCGCTCGGCGCCAGTGACTACGTCATCGACTACGTACGGGTGTACCAGCAGCGCTAGCCGGTGAGCGTCGCGGCCGAGAGAGTGATCTTGGATGTGACATATGCTTCTCCTGATCCCGACCCGCGGATCCAGGAGTCGGGCCCACGGGGGCAGAGAGACGATGGATGACACGACGGCGGCGCGGTCCGACGGCACGCACGACGCAGTGGCGGCTCAGCCCAGGACGGTACCGGTGACAGCGCAGCCGACCGGACCGGGGATGGGTCGCCGTCGCTGGTTGGTAGCCGCGGTGGTCGTACTGCTCATGGTGGCCGGTGCGGGCGCTCTGATCAGCCAGCGGCACCGCTCCGGCTGGCAGCTCAGCTGGTCAGACGACTTCAACGGCTCGAGCCTGGACCGGTCCAAGTGGAGCGCCGAGAACGAATCCACGTTCGGCAACGGCAACCTGGAGCTGGCATGCCTGATGGACCGTCCGCAGAACATCGTCGTGGCCGGCGGCCAGCTCAGCCTGCGTGCCGTCCGGGAGCCCGCGCCGGTGAAATGCGGCGCGGACGACACCCGCTTTCCGCAGGGCCGTTCCTACACCTCGGCGATGATCAGCACCCGCGGCAAGGCGTCCTGGCATCAGGGTCGCTTCGAGATCCGGGCGAAGCTGCCGCTGGCCGCCGGCTCGTCGAAGGGCCTGTGGCCGGCCTTCTGGATGCGTCCGGTCAGCGGTCCCGCCGATGGCGAGTTGGACGTGATGGAGGCCATCGGCAGTGCCGATCCCCAGGATCCGGAAGCCGGTTCGGTGCACCAGACACTGTGGTATGACGAGAAGAAGACCTATCCCAAGCAGTCCCACGTCGCTCCGGTAGCCGGTGGACCCGCGAGTGGCTTTCACACCTATGCCGTCGAGTGGCGCGCCGGCCAGCTGCGCTGGTTCGTCGACAACCAGCTGACTTTCCACCGGGATCGGTCGACCGCGCCGTGGATCGACAAGGCCTTCGCCGGCGACTTCTTCATCCGGCTGAACCTGGCGGTCGGTGGCACCTTTCCCGGCGAGCCCGGCCCGGCCACGCGCTTTCCGGCCGACATGGCCATCGACTGGGTGAAGGTCTACCAGTGGCGGTGACCGCACGGGTGCCTGCCGCCCGGGCTATATTTGCCGACAGCAGCTGGGTGTTCGCCACCACGGGCGCCGCCGGCAACGTGGAAGGCGTGGTGTTGCCGTCGTGAGTCAGTCCCCGGGTGCCTCTCACTGGCGATCCGACGAGCAGGCCTGGCCGCTGGTCACCGCGGTCGTTCCCACCAAGGACCGGCCGCAGCTGCTCGCGCGCGCCGTCCAGTCGGTGATCGATCAGGACTACCCCGGCGACATCGAATGCCTGGTGGTCTTCGACGGCACCGAGCCGATCGCCCCGCAGGTTCGCACTCGTGCCGGGCGGACGGTGCAGGTGCTCGTCAACAACCGGACGCCAGGTCTGGCCGGCAACCGCAACACCGGATATCTCGCCGGGACCGGCGAGCTGGTGGGCTCCTGCGACGACGACGACGAGTGGCTGCCCGGCAAGTTGCGCGCCCAGGTGGCGCTGCTGCGCGAGCACCCCGAGGCCAGCGCGGCCGCCTCCGGCTTCGTCTACTCCTACCGCGGCAAGGAGATCGCGCGGCAGGCGGACAAGCCCGCGCTGACCTTCGCGGACCTGCTCAACGACCGGCATCTGGAGGCCAATGCCTCGACCTACCTGATCCCGCGCTCGGCACTGGTCGACAAGATCGGGCTGGTGGACGAGAAACTGCCCGGCGGCTACGCCGAGGACTACGAGCTGCTGCTGCGGGCGGCCAGGTTCGGGCCGATCGTCTGCGTGCCCGAGCCGCAGTCGCGGGTGTACCTGCATGACTCGTCGTTCTTCGCCAGCCGATGGCAGACCATCAACGATGCCCTGGTGTACCTGCTGGAACGGGTTCCCGAGTTCCGGCAGGACCCGGCCGGGCTGGCCCGCATCGAAGGCCAGCTGGCGTTCTCCCAGGCGGCGCTGGGCAACCGGCGTCAGGCGGCGACGTACGCGCTGCGGTCACTGCGCAAGTCCCGTCGCGCACGGCAGAGTTATGCCGCGCTGCTGGTGGCCGGCCGGCTGGTCAGTGCCGACCGGGTGCTGGCGGGCGCCCGCCGGTTCGGTCGCGGGATCTGAGGATGAGCCGGCCACTGGCAGTGCCGCCAGCGCCGCGGCAGCTGCCGTCCTGGCCGCTGTACGTGCTGTTCGCCGGGTTTCCGCTCTGGTGGGTGCTCGGTCTCGGCGCGTTCGCGGTGGTCTTCACCGCCGTTCCGATGCTGATCCTGCTGGTGCAGCGCCGGGTGGTCGAGGTGCCGCCGGCCTTCTGGCTCTGGATCGGTTTCGTCGTCTGGGCCTGCGCCGCGGCGTTGGAGCTGTCCTCGCAGTCGCGGCTGATCGGATTCAGCGTCCGGATGAGCAACTACGTGGGCTCGGGCATCGTCTTTCTCTACGTCTACAACGCCCGCGAGCGGCTGAGCGACCGCAAGGTCCGGCAGGCACTGGTGCTGTTCTTCGCATTCGTGGTCTTCGGCGGCTACCTCGGCGTGCTGTTTCCGCACGGCAATCTCAGCACGCCGGCCCAGTCGCTGCTGCCGGCCAGCATCGCCAACAACGAGTACGTCGGGGCGCTCGTGCACCCGCACTTCGCCGAGGTGCAGCACCCCTACGGTTCGCCGCGAGTGTTCTACCGCCCCAGCGCACCGTTTCCCTACACCAACAGCTGGGGTTGCAACGTCGCGTTGCTGGTGCCGCTGGTGATCTCGGCGATCGTGGCGGCTCGCAGGCGGCGTAGCCGGCTGGTCATGGCGGTGCTGCTGGCGGCAGCCTGCGTCCCTGCCTTCGCGACCCTGAACCGGGGGATGTTCCTCGCCCTGGGGTTTTTGCTTGCCTACGTCGCCATCCGGCTTGCGCTCCGCGGCCAGCTGGCACCGCTGGTGGCAGTGATCGGCGCGACAGTGATCGGCCTGGCGGTCGCCGTCTCGCTCGGCGTATGGGCCCTCATCCAGGAGCGACTGCATTACAGCCAGACGAACGTGGGGCGTCAGGCGATCTATCGCGAGGCGTTCGATGGCGCTATGCAGTCGCCGCTCTTCGGGCACGGCGCTCCGCAGCCGTCGCAGACGGTCAGCGTGTCTATCGGCACCCAGGGCCAGGTCTGGAACCTGATGTTCAGCTATGGCTTCATCGCGCTCGCATTTTTCTTGGCATGGTTCGCATGGGCGGCGATCAAGAGCATCCAGGCTCGGGGTGAGGGCTTCCTGTGGGTGCACGCCACCCTGGTGGTGAGCCTGCTCACCTTCCTCTATTACGGCTACGACGGCATCCAGTTGACCGTGGTGATGGTGGCTGCCGGACTGGCGGTACGTGGGGCTCCTGAGCGCCCGGCGGCTGACGGTGCTGTCGGTGCGGAGAGCGGATTGGCGACACTACCCAGCTGATCCGGCATGGACAACGGCTGACCCGGAGCTCCGCCTGGTAGCCGGACTCGCTCAGCGGCGGCGGAGGCGCCACCGGCAAGCTGGTGTGCTGCTCACCAGCGCGTCTACCACTGCCCCGAACGTCGACACAGTCTGGGCTACGTCGCTGGACCCGGCTGTCAGCGCGAACTGATCGGGCGCGCGGACGGCTCGGTCGAGTACGGCGTGCAGCTCGGATTCGGACTGCGCGAGCTCGATGAGCCCCTTGCCTGCGAGCTGGCGGGCGAACGCCACCTGATGGTCGTCGACAACCTCGTTCAGGCGGGCCAGGCGCGGGACGACGATGGGCAGCACACCACACGCGCGGCTGTCCATGATGCCGCCCGGTCCTCCCTGAGTCACCACCAGATCGGCCTGCCGGAGATCCTCGAGAAGCTCTGTATGCGGCTTGAGGCTGTAACCGTCGATGCCGGTAAGCGGCCGCGACGAGCCATGTTGGACGGTCCATTCCACGGCGGCCGGGTTGGCGCGATTCCACTGATCGAGCCAGTCCATCAGGCGATTGAACTGGTGGTGGTCGGTCCCTACTGTCACCACGCCTCGAGCCGGACGAGTGCCGGTCACATCAGTTGCCCGATAACGGTGGCCTTCGGATACATCTTCAGCTGCTCTTCCCATTGCACGAGGAACAGATCGGACACCGGGTGGCACAACCGGCCGGTCAGCGTGGCAGTGTCGATGCGGTCATACACCTCGATATACACCGTTCGAATATTCAGCAACCTGGCCAGGTAGAAGACCGGCACCGCGACGGCCGCTCCCGTCGACACGACCACGTCAGGACGGAAGCGGCGCAGTGCCTTGGCGGCCACGCCGAAATTACGGAGAAGATTCGGGATGTTGCGAGTGGTCGGATGAAAGGCCCAGGTGATCGATTCGCCGGCGAGCAGCGAACGGGCATCCGGCTTGTCGAAGGTGATCCAGTGTCGATCGTGCTCGGACCACCAGGGCCTCAGCGCGTAAAGCTGACTCAGGTGACCTCCGGTCGAGCCGGCGAGCAGGACGCGTACCACCCTCAAGACCTTCTGGTGGTTGCCGACGCGGTGCTGAATGAATCGGTATCACCGTCGCCACGGTCCTCAGGTGCTGAACCGCCGGTGGGAACGACGTCGTTTGCTGCCCCGGCGCGGCTGACGACGCCGGCTTGATCGACGAGAGGACGGGACGACTGCATCGGCGTGGCGGAGCGGGCGCGGCGTCGCAGACCGGACGGGTAGTTCAGCAGGATGCTGCCGAGCACGGTGGTCCGCGCCTGGGCCAGCTGCTGAGCCACTCGCTCGACCTCGGCGGAGGTCGTCTGGTTCTTGTGCACGACGACCACGGCCTCGTTGGCGAGGTGCCCCAGGCGCAGCAACGTGCTGGGGAAGTCGATGTTCACACCGTCCAGCACGACCATGTCGGCCGTGCTGAGCACATCGGCGAGGTTGTCCCCGTTGGCTCGCAGGGTAGCGCCCAGGGATACCTCATCGCCCAACGACAGCACGGAAAGGCCGGGCACGTTCGCCGACGCGGCCAGCTGATGGGAGAGGAGCGACCGGCCGCTCTGCGGTACGGGGTTGACTGCCAGCAGGTGGGTGGCGGGCTCGACCGCGGCGCGAGGCCCGGCAAGGACCGTTCGCAACCCCTGGTCGGCGAAGGTGATGGCGAGGTTCATCGCGGCGAGGTTGCTCGCCACGGCACCGGCACCGCAGAGCAGGACCACCTGGTGACTTGTCGTTTCGGACGCCACGGTCGTCGCCACGGTTCGGTACGCGTCAGCCTCGGCGCTGCGGGGTGCCGCCAAGGCCGCCAGCGTGCTCGAGTCACCCGACGTCACCGTTTCGGCAAGCACCGGCGCGCCCAGGCTCCGCTCCACCACTGCCGAGTCGTGGACGGTGTTGTCCCGCCCGTCGCGGACGACGGCCACGAAAATGCCGAGCAGGAGCCCGAGCAGGAAGCCACCGGCGAGGTAGAGAGACGGCTTCGGTGAACTGGCTGCCGACGGGACGGAGGCGGCGCCGGCGACCTGACCCGGCTTGACCACCGAGGTCTGGTACGTGTTGATCTGACCCTGCAGTTGTTGGATCTGGCTCTGGATGGAGTTGCGTTGCGAGGTGTACTGAGAGGTGTCCGTCCCGGCGGGCGGCGGCTTGAGCGCTCGGATTCCCCTCTCCAAGTCGGCGACCTGCGAGCCGATCAGCGCAACGCGGGACTTCAGCGCCGCTTGCACTGTGGTGGTCCGGTACTCGAGGTAAGCGTCGGCGAAGGCATTCGCTCCGTCCGCGGCTCCCGTCGGCGTGTTGGAAGTGAAGGTCACGTTCAGCACGCGGCTGTCGAGCGGTGAGGTGACGGCGACGTGCTCGCTCAGCTGGCTGGCGGTGCCCTGGAAACCGAGCGTGCGCCGGGCAATCAGGGCTACCGAGGTGGATGTCGCGATCCGCGTCTCGGTGATGGTGCTTACCGCCGTCGCGTTGGAGGTACTGGTGGTGCTACTGCTGGTGCCGAAGATCGGCGAGACGTCGACCACTGCGGTGGCCTGGTATTTGTTCGGCGTGTGCACCAGCAGGGCGCCGGCGAGGACCAGACCGAGGAACACGCACGCCAGCACGGCGGTGAGCCGACGCCTCAGCAGGCTGAGAAATTGCCCGATCGTTGCCACCGGTTGCGTCGGCTGGGAGCTGACACCCACTGGACGCACGCCCACGGGGCTCTGGCCGGTCACCGAAGGTCCAGATTCGACAGCGCAATCACGAAATCTCCCAAGAACGTCCCTCAGAGCGAGAGGTGTGTGTCAAGTTTACGTTATTTTCACGCCACAGCTTCATGAAACCTGCATGGTCTCTCGACCCTGTGCGTTACCTCGACCGAGCTGCCTGTGCGTTGCCATCAACTGACCTGGGCGCCTCGCGACGTGAAGCCCTGGATCAGAGCACGAACACCGAGCATATCCCGGCCCATCCAGGCCAACGGCAGGTAACTGACGAGTCCCAGTGCGATACCCGCGAGCATGGTCGGCAGCGAGCTGCCGAAGGCCGCGCGGACCGCCAGCGGCAGCACACCGAAACAACCGAGTGCGAGCAGGCCCGCGATCGTGATGCCGCGTAGCCGGCCGCCGATCCCCATACCCCAGCGAACCTGGGCGAATGCCAGTCCGCTGTCGAGCACGATCGTCACAGCCCAGGCCACCGCGGCGCCAGTGATGCCGAAGTGGGGAACCAGGATGAGGTTCGCGGCGACGTTGATCGCGAGACTCGCGCCCTTGTCGCCCAGTACCCAGCTGCTCTTGCCGCCCATGAGCAGCACCGTCCCGACGTTTCCGGCAGCGAGATTGAGCAACATGGCAAGGCAGAGCACTGTGAGCGCGCTGGCGCCGGCAGAGTACGAAGCGCCGAAGATTCTGAGCACCGTGGGGGCGAATATCGCCATCACCAGGTACAGCGGCCAGGAGCTCAGGACCACCCACTGTGAGGCGGCGTGATAGATCTGGCTGACCCGCTCGGTGTCCCGCCGTGCCAGCGCAGCGCTCACGTCACCGGCGATGGCCAGCCGCAGCGCCTGCAACACGAGCGTTCCGGACGTGATGAACCGGCTGGCAGCGGCGTAGATAGCGGCCTGGGTGGCTGACACCATCGTCGCGACGAGCAGGATATCGAGCCAGTTCAGTAGAATCTCCATGACGCTGGAAAGGCCACGCGCGGCGGTGAAGCGCCAGTACTCCAGGCCGATCTCACGCACTGACGTCGAGCGCTCGGGCCACGCGAGGCGGCGGCCATAGGACTTCTTCAGGCTTTGTCCCACCATGGCGGCGGCTACGACCAGCGCCAATACCAGCGGGACCATCCATGCGAGCACGAGCACCCACAGCGGGGCCCCGAAGGCGACCCCCAGACCGACCAACAGCGGCCGCAGGGCTGGGACACCGAGTTGCTGGACCAGAACGTACTTCCGGATACTGCCGAATGCCCGGGTGCACTCGACCGCGGCGACCTCCAGCATTCCAGGCAGGAACAGCAGTGCGAGCACTCGAAAGCTGCCCAGCGCCGCTGCCGAGTCGTCGTGCCCCACGTGCTGCGCCAGGACGGGCGAGGCGAACCACATGCCGACGGTGCCGAGCACGCCCAGCGCGGCGACCGGCACGAAGGCGACGGCAAGTAGCGCCGGGACGTCAGCATGCCGCCCCAGGGCACGAAACCGCGGGACGAAGCGCACGAGCCCGGCGCCCACACCGAAGGAGAGGAAGGTCTGCAGAACGATGAAAACGGCGGTAGCGCTGAAGAACTGCCCCGCCGAGGTCGTCGACAGGCCGCGGGTCACCACCAGCGTCAGAACGAAGCCCAGGATGGAGCCGGCGCCGGTGCCCAGCGCTGCGAAGGACCCACCCCGGGCTACCGCGCCGAGTGGGTTGCCCGGCGGTCGGGCCGCGGCGGCGGTGACGCTCATCCGGGCTGGGTGCCGGGATCGAGTGCGAGCAGTTGCCGGTAGGCCCGGCTGAGGGAACGCGCCGCGAAGGCCGCGGTGCAGAGTCCGAGGAACCCGTAGCACCAGAGGAAGAGTGTATGTGCGCCCAGTACGAGCAGGGCGAGGCACAGGGTTCCGTGATCGAGCGGCAGCAGTACCCATGCCACCAGCGCCGAGGAGGATTGCTTTCCGACGCCTGCCGGTTGCCGCCTCGTGCCGCCCGCGATCAGCTTGTCACGCAGCATCATGCCGAAGAACTGAGTGACGTTCGCAATGAGGAAGACCACCGGAATGGCCACCGGCCACAAGGAGTCGAAGTCGAAATAGCGCAGCAGTGAAATTGCCACCGCGCTGTGCAACGACGTGATCTTGGCGATGTCCACCACATGGTCGAGCCACTCGCCCGCCTTGGTGCCACCGCCCCGGACCCTGGCGAGCTGACCATCGGCTGAGTCGAGCGCGTAGCCGAGCAGCAAAAACAGCGAGATCGCGATTCCAGCGGCGATGGAGGGGTGGATCAGGATCAGAAGCGCAATGCCCAAGAAGGAACATGCGGAACTCAGCAGGGTCACCGCGGTGGGGGTGAGCCCCACCGCGTACCCGAGGGCGGCGAGAAGGCCGCCGGCCTTGCGGTTCACGAAGCGCAGGTACGCGGGCACGGAGGCATTGGACTTCTGCGCGCCGGCCAGGCGTGAGCGAGCGGCGTAGAATCGAGCGCCGGCGGAGCCCAGCTGCATGGCGCTTGTCGGTGGGGTGCCACTCATCGCTTGCCTTCGCTCGTGGAACCGGACGCGTCCGGAGACGGCGCGGGGGAGGGTAACGAAGCGGTCCGGAGCTCGGCTTCCCACGCGCTGCGAACCATGTCGCGAAGATCATGGCGCGCACGCCAGCCCAGCGTTGCCGAGATCAGGTCCGTGTTTGCCACGACGCTCGCGGGATCACCGGGCCGCCGGTCGCCCACGATCGGATCGAGGGGGTGCCCCGAGACCTGGGCGACCATGTCGATGACCTCTCGCACGGAGTAGCCGCGCCCGCATCCGACGTTGAGCACGTGCGAAGCGCCCGGTTGCGCCAGTGCGCCGATCGCGGCCACATGGGCATCCGCCAGATCGGAGACGTGGATGTAGTCGCGGACGCAGGTTCCGTCCGGTGTGGGATGGTCGTCGCCGAAGATCACCGGCCGTGCTTTCCGGCGCATGGCGTCGAGCACCATGGGAACCAGGTTCGTCCTGCCGTGGTCGGCCAATTCGGACGATCCGGCGCCCACGACGTTGAAGTAACGAAGGGCGGCATAGCGCAGGCCTGCGGCGCGGGCCTGGTCCTGTATCAGCCACTCGCCGATCAGCTTGGTTTCGCCGTAGGGATTGATGGGCGCAGTCTCGTCGCTCTCACGCACGTCGTCGCCCTCGATCATGCCGTAGACCGCCGCGCTGGAGGAGAAGACGAGTTTGGCGACTCCCACCTCTTGCATCGCGGTGAGCAGTTGCAGCAGGTTGACCACATTGCGCCGGTAATAGGTGAGCGGCTGCCGCATCGACTGCTCGACCTGCTTGTCGGCCGCGAGCTGAATCACACCGGCGACCTGGTAGCGACGCAGGGTGTCAACGACCAGCTCGGTGTCGGCGATGTCACCTTTGATCAGGGGAACGCCGACTCGCAGCGGATCCCCGGTGCTGAGATCGTCGAGTACCACCGGCTGCGCACCGGCTGCTTGCAAGCTGCGTACCACGTGGGCTCCGATGTAGCCTGCGCCACCGGCCACCAACCAGGTTGTCACACGGTCGACCTTTCCACTTCGGTCCGTACACGGCCTGCGCGGTGATCTCGCGGCATGACACCGTCGCTTGAATCAGCTAATCTTAACAGCGCCTGCACGCGTTGCGGATACGTGCCGCAGGCTTACGGGGGGAATAATGAACGCGGTTCGATCCGGTCGGGTGGGTTACGCACCAGGCGTATACGACATGTTCCACATCGGCCACCTGAACATCCTGCGCAATTCACGGTTGTCCTGCGACTACCTGATCGCCGGCGTCGTCTCGGACGAGATGAGCCTGCGCGCGAAGGGCAAAGCCCCCGTGGTGCCACTTGCCGAGCGCCTCGAGATCGTGAGCAGCATCCGGTTCGTCGACGAAGCGGTTGAAGAGGACGTTCGCAGCAAGCTCGAGATGTGGCAGCGGCTGCGCTTCGACGTCATCATCAAGGGTGACGACTGGCGGGGCACCGAGAAGGGCGACCGACTCGAGCGGGACTTTGCGCCGCTGGGTGTCGAGGTGTGCTATCTGCCGTACACGGTGCACACGTCCAGCACTCTGCTGCGCCAGGCGTTGAACCTCCAGATCGCAGCCCGGGACGCGGCGATCTAGAGGTCAGGCGGGACTTCGAGCTACAGGCGGGACTTCGAGCTACTCGATCCGGAGGCGGCGCAGGCTGAGGCTGCCGTCGCTCGCGCTTCGGCCGATGTGCAGGTAGCCGCCGCGGAAGCTCGGATCCGTCGCGACAACGCTCGAGGTGCCGTCTGTGCCGAGCCGGGACCACACCAGCGTCGAGGGACTGACCTCCAGCCGCATCGACATCCATTCACCGGTCTTGATCGCCGTCTTGGTGATTCCACTCAGCTGGAGCCCTTCCTTGACCCCTGCTGTGTGCGAGAAGATCGTGAGGGCCCCGTTGGCCCGGTAGATTGCGTGATAGCCGTTGCTCACCCCCAACCGGTGCTCGTAGTAGGCGTCGTCGACATGGCCCACGGCGAGCGTGAAGGTCTGCGTCACGTCGGTCGGCAGCTCGTTCCACCGCAGGTCGAAAGACAACCGGTAGCGCCCCTGCGGGTCCGCAAGCGGAGCCAGCTGGCCAAGGGTGATGAACTGCTGGGCGCCGTTTCGGTCCAGCGTCAGCTCGTCCTGACCCGTCCAGGAGGGGCCGTTCTCGGACCGGTCGGGGTGCCGCGTCAGCTCGCCGGGGGCGATCGCCTTCGAGGACCAGCTGTCCGCGGTCGCCGGGGCTGAGCGCCCACTGACGTACTGCAGGCTCGATGTGACGATGCCTTCCACGCCCAGCTGGTGGTAGCGCTCGGCTTCACTGCGCCGGTGCACGGGATAGACCCAGGTCGCAATGCCCGTTTCCACCGCCGTCCTGATGGTGGCGTCCGGAATCTCGGCACCGTGTTGAGCGACGGACGTGGTGGGCAGCACGAGGTAGTCGGTCGCCTTGTCGAGATTGCGTGCGGCGGAGCGGATGGTGGCGGCGCTGGTGTCCTCGCCTCCCAGGTAGACGAATACCGGGTACCCGGCTGCCTTCGCTTCGGCTATTCGAGAGCTGCGGTGGAACAACTTGACGATCACGTTGTGCTGCAGCCCGTACTTCTCTATCAAGCTGATCATCAGCGGATAGTCGGTGTCGGCCTTCGCCTCCACGCACAGCACGGTCTTGTCTCCGAATGCCTTCAGCACCTGTTCGAACGAAGGAATCGTCGGCAGCGGAGGGGCCGTCCACTTCGGGCCGAGCTGCGGCTGCACAACTCCGATGTTCTGCAACTCCCCCCACGTGCGGGCCTTGATCGGTCCGGTTGCGTCGGTGGTGCGGTCCAATGTCAGGTCGTGCATACAGACCAGCACGTTGTCCGCACTGGAGCTGGTACTGACCTCTATGGCCGGTGCCCCCCACCCGACAGCTGCCTGGTACGAGGGCATCGTATGTTCGGGGTAGACGTCACCGGCGCCACGATGCGCGATGTAGTACGGGCTGTGTCGCGTGTGTACCCACGCTTCGACAACGCCTTGCGCAGCAGTCGTGGCGTTCATCGACGAACCGGCCTGGGACGGTGCGGCAACGCCAGAGCGGCAGGCAGCGGCCGCCGCGACGACCCCCGCCCCCACCGTGGCGAGAAAGGTCCGGCGGCTCCAGGCGGAGTGCCTCGGCAGATTCATAAGCTCACTCCGTACAGATCGGCGCCGTGGCAGCCGACCTGAGCGGCTGTGTCAGCGGAAACCGGCTGCTCACCGAGACTCTGGCGGCATTTCGGCTTCCCCAGGTTGATACGTAGAGAGCGTAACTTAACAACGCGCGTTTACGCGCGTTTAACAGAGGTATTGCCTCGGTAACGATCGCGTCCGCCGCACCGACGGCTATCGGGCACCTCGGCGCTGTCTGCCTCCCTCAGCGGCCGCAACCCCGTCCCGACAGCAGGGTCCGGCGTCGCCGTAGGCTGGTTGCATGACGCTGGCCGGCCTGATCTCGGAAGCGGCCACACCCCCCGCCGGCGATCCGGCCCTGACGACGATGCTGAGTGCGGTGGGGTCCTCGACCCTGGCGATCTCCGGTCCGTCCGCGCTGCAGCCGCTCGCCGTGGCCACCCTCGCGGGGCCCGCCGGACGTACCGTGCTCGCCGTGACCAGCACCGCCCGCGAGGCCGATGACCTGCTGGAATCGTTGCAATGCCTGCTGCCCGGTGACTCCGTCGCGCTCTATCCGGGCTGGGAGACGCTGCCGCACGAACGGCTGTCACCGCGCGCGGACACCATCGGCCGCCGGCTGGCCGTACTCCGCCGGCTTCGGCACCCGGACGCCGGGGACTCCAGCACCGGGCCGCTGAAGGTCGTGGTCGCTCCCGTCCGCTCGGTCCTGCAGCCGCAGGTGCCCGGCCTCGGTGACCTGGAGCCGGTGCGTATCGCCATCGGGGACTCCGGCCGTGAGCTGGATGACATCGTGTCGGCGCTCGCCACGGCCGGGTACGCACGCGTCGAGCTGGTCGAGAAGCGCGGCGACTTCGCCGTTCGCGGCGGCATTCTCGACGTCTTCCCGCCCACCGAGGATCACCCGCTGCGCGTGGAGTTCTGGGGTGACGAGGTCGAAGAGATCCGGTACTTCAAGGTCGCCGACCAGCGCTCGCTGGAGATCGCGACCGCCGGTGTCTGGGCGCCGCCGTGCCGTGAGATGGCCCTCACCGAGTCGGTCCGCGCCCGGGCGGCGGCGCTGCTGGTCGAACACCCGGAGCTGGGGGAGTTGCTGGAACCGATCAGCCAGGGGGTTCAGGTCGAGGGCATGGAGTCTCTCGCGCCCGTGCTGGTCGACGAGTTGCGGCTGGTGCTGGACGAGTTTCCGGCAGGCACGCACATCCTGATCTGCGATCCCGAGAAAGTGCGGGCGCGCGCCGCCGATCTGGTGGCCACCTCCCAGGAGTTCCTGGCCGCTTCCTGGGCGGCCGCGGCCGGTGGCGGCAAGGCCCCGGTGGACCTCGGTTCGGCTTCGCTGCGCTCGCTGGACGAGGTCCGCGACGGGGCCATCAACCTCGGCCTGCCGTGGTGGTCGCTGTCGCCGTTCAGTACCGACAACGATCTGCTGAGCCCCGGTTCCGACGCGATCGCGGCGGTCACCTCGTCGTTCGAGGCCGCGCCCTCCTACCGTGGCGATACCGACACGGTGCTGGGCGACATCGGTGGCTGGGCCGCGCAGGGCTGGCGGATCGCGCTGGTCTTCGACGGCCATGGAACCGCCGAGCGGGCGCTGGAGCGCCTGCGCGGGGCCGACATCCCGGCACGCATGGTGGCAGCGATCGAGTCGCTGGACGCCGGAGTCGTCAGTGTGGCCAAGGGCCACCTCGCGTCCGGGCTGGTGTCGGCGGAGTTGAGGCTGGCCGTCCTGACCGAATCCGACCTGACCGGGCAGCGGGGCGTCACCGCTCTGGACAAGTCCCGGATGCCGTCGCGCCGGCGCAACGCCATCGACCCGATCCAGCTCAAGTCCGGCGATTACGTGGTGCACGAGCAGCACGGTGTCGGCCGCTACGTCGAGATGGTTCGGCGCACCATCAACGGCGGCGAGCGCGAGTACCTGATCATCGAGTACGCCGCCGCGAAGAAGGGCCAACCCGGCGATCGGCTGTTCGTACCGACGGATTCCCTCGACCAGGTCACGAAGTACGTGGGTGGCGAGGCTCCGTCCATGTCGCGCCTGGGTGGTGCCGACTGGGCGAAGACGAAGGGCCGCGCTCGCAAGGCGGTCAAGGAGATCGCGGCCGAACTCATCCGGCTGTACTCGGCTCGGATGGCGACCAAGGGCCACGCCTTCGGCCCTGACACGCCATGGCAACGCGAGCTGGAGGACGCGTTTCCCTATGTGGAGACGCCGGATCAGATGGCCGCCATCGACGAGGTCAAGGCCGACATGCAGAAATCCCTGCCGATGGACCGGGTGATCTGCGGCGACGTCGGCTACGGCAAGACCGAGGTGGCCGTGCGCGCGGCGTTCAAGGCGGTGCAGGACGGCAAGCAGGTCGCGGTGCTGGTTCCGACGACGCTGCTGGCGCATCAGCACATCCAGACCTTCGCCGGCCGGATGAGTCAGTTCCCCGTCACCATCAAGGAACTGTCCCGGTTCACCCACGCCGCCGAGGTCGACCAGATCCTGGCCGGAGTCGCCGACGGCAGCGTGGACATCGTCATCGGTACCCACCGGCTGCTGCAGCAGACCGTCCGGTTCAAAGACCTGGGCCTGGTGATCGTCGACGAGGAACAGCGGTTCGGGGTGGAGCACAAGGAGTACCTGAAGTCGATGCGCACCGCGGTCGACGTCCTCACCATGTCGGCCACCCCGATCCCACGGACGCTGGAGATGTCGCTGACCGGCATCCGCGAGATGACGACGATCCTCACCCCGCCCGAGGAGCGGCACCCGATCCTCACCTTCGTCGGTGCCTACGACCCGCGCCAGATCTCGGCCGCCATCCGCCGGGAACTGCTGCGTGACGGCCAGGTCTTCTTCATCCACAACCGGGTGGAGTCGATCAACCGGGTGGCGGCCAACCTCGCCGAACTGGTACCCGAGGCACGCATCGCCGTGGCACACGGGCAGATGGGCCAGGACGCGCTCGAGAAGATCATGGTGGGCTTCTGGGAGAACGACTTCGACGTGCTGGTCTCGACCACCATCGTGGAGTCCGGACTCGACATCCCCAACGCCAACACCCTGATCGTGGACCGGGCGGACACCTTCGGGCTGTCCCAGCTGCACCAGATGCGCGGCCGGGTGGGACGGGCGCGCGAGCGTGGCTACGCCTACTTCCTGTACCCGCCGGAGAAGCCGCTCACCGAACTGGCGCACGACCGCCTTGCCACCATCGCCCAGCACACCGAACTCGGCGCCGGCATGGCGGTGGCGCTGAAGGATCTCGAGATCCGCGGTGCCGGAAACCTGCTCGGCGGCGAGCAGTCCGGTCACATCGCCGGGGTCGGGTTCGACCTCTACATCCGGCTCGTCGGCGAGGCGGTCTCGGAGTTTCGCGGTGAGCAACAGGAGCAGTTCAGCGAGGTCAAGGTCGACCTGCCGATCAACGCCAACCTGCCGCAGGACTACCTGCCGGGGGAGCGGTTGCGGCTCGAGGCCTACCGGTCGCTGGCGGCGGCTACCACCAACGAGGCCGTGGATGCGGTCCGGTTGGAGCTGTTGGACCGCTTCGGGCCGCTGCCGCTCGAGGTCGACAACCTGCTCGCCGTCGCGCGGTTCAAGGTCGTCTGTCGCAAGTACGGCATCACCGAGGTGTCGCTGCAGGGGCAGTCGGTGCGGTTCTCGCCGGTGCTGCTGCCCGAGTCGGCCCAGATCCGGCTACAGCGAATGTATGACAAGACCATCTACAAGCCTGCCGTGTCGACCATGGCGGCGGCTCGCCCCAAGGGCATCACGAAGGCCGATGGCAGCTTCGCCGAGACCAAGTTCGGGGGCGAGCCGGTACGCGACCAGGCGCTGCTGACCTGGTGCGTCGACCTGCTCGACACCATTCTGGGTCCGGTTCTGCAGGCTGTGCTGTCCAACTAAGTGCTATCCCGACTGAGGCGCTGTGCGACTGAGGGGTGCGGATGCCGATCGAGCTGCCCGAGCTGCTGCTCGACGCCGGCGCCTGGCGCGACTGGCTGGCGGAGTTCCACACCAGCTCGCCAGGGGTTTGGCTGGTGCTGCACAAGAAAGGCGGATCGGTCACCGAGCTGACCTATGAGCAGGCGCTCAACGAGGCACTGTGCGTGGGATGGATCGACGGCCAGCTCGGCAGGCGGGACGAAGGCAGCTACCGCCAGCGGTTCACCCCGCGCACGTCGAAGAGCCCGTGGTCGCTGAAGAATGTCGAGCGGGTGCGGGTGCTGACCGAAGCGGGACGGGTGCGGCCCACCGGTCAGGCGGCCGTCGACGCGGCGAAGGCGGACGGACGGTGGCAGGCCGCCTACCGGGGCCAGGCGACGGCGGAGGCGCCCGACGACCTGCTGGAGGCGATTGCGGCGAATCCGTCGGCCCGGCAGGCGTATCAGAGCCTGTCGGCGGCGAACCGGTACGCGCTGACGTACCGGGTGAACGAGGTCAAGCGCCCGGAGACGCGAGCGCGACGGATCGCCACCTTTGTCGAGATGCTGGCTCGCGGCGAGACGCCACACCCCCAGCGCGCCCGCCCGTCCGCCGATGAATAGCGCAAGGCGATCCGCCAACGAGTCTGAGGTGCGCTCACGGGCCATCCCTCGATAGCACTGCGCCCCGCTCATGCCGAGGGCAGTCACCGTTGAGGGCGGAGGTGTTTGGGAAGGGTGGCCACCACGAGGTCGTAGCTGTCCTCGATGAGCTCGTACACCTCGTCGTCGTCGAGGCCGTCGAGCAGCACCCGTACCCACAGGCGTTTGTTCAGGTACGGGGCGATGCCGGCATGATCGGGCAGCCGTTGCTTGAGCTCGGCGACCGCCTCGGCCGTGTTCTTCACCGAGATGGCCGGCCGGTCGTCGAGCGCGCCCGGGAAGCAGAAGATCTTCGGGCCGACCTTGGCGAGCTGCCGGTCCTCGTGAAAGGGATTGTCAGCCCAGGCGCCCGGCAGGCTGAGCGCGTAGGCCAGAGCGCCGTCGCCGTCCATCGGTGAGTTCTAGCACGCCGACCCGGACCCGGACAGCCCTGAGCTGGGTTGACGACGGCCAACATGCGAAACTGGAGAAGGCCGCGTGTCGGTTGCCCCGTCGAAAATTGGAAGTCGGAGATCGTCGAGTGAAGATCCGCCTGGTGGCAGTGCTGCCCGTCCTCTCGCTGGCCTGTGTCGGTCTGACTGGCTGTGACTCCAAAGCGGGGACCGCCGCGGTGGTGAGTGGCCACAAGATCTCAGAGACCCAGCTGTCGAGCTACCTTCGCCCGGACGCGCCTCCGGTCCGGAGCAGTGACGGTTCCAGCAGCATCGCGGCGAAGACCTTCGCGCTGCAGTACCTCGTCCAGAACGAGGTTTTCTCCGCACTGCTCGCGGCGAACGGCTCTCCGGTTACCGAGGCCGACCTTGCCACGGCCAAGACCAGCGTGCTGCACGGCGGCGACGAGCAGGTTCTCACCGACCAGATCACCAAGGCAGGCTTCACGTCGAAGTTCGAGCCCGTGGTGCTGCGCAACCACGAGCTGCTCACCATCCTGCAGGCGAAATTGACCTCCAACCAGCAGGCGACCGCTGCCATCGCGAAGCTGAGACAGGGCGTTTCGATCAGCCCCCGGTACGGCAGCTGGAACCAGCAGAGCCTCTCGCTGGTCGGCGTCGGCAAGAAACAATTGCCGTCCGTGCTGAGTTTCGAGGGCACCCTGCCCGGCGACGTGAAGCTGCCCACCCAGCAGTGAGCCGGCCTGGCCCCGCCGAGGACTCCACCCCCGGCGCCCAATTGCTGCGCGCCGTCCAGATCATGGACCGGCTGCGCTCGCCCGGTGGCTGCCCGTGGGACGCGGACCAGACTCACCAGTCGCTCGCGCCGTACCTGCTGGAAGAGGCCTACGAGACGCTGGACGCCATCGAGTCCGACGACCTCACCTCGTTGCGCGAGGAGCTCGGGGACCTGCTGCTGCAGGTGCTGTTCCATGCCCGACTGGCTGATGAGGCACCGGAAGCCGAGCGCTTCACCATCGATGACGTAGCCCGCGATCTGGTCGCCAAGCTGGTCCGCCGGCATCCGCACGTGTTCGCCGACCCAGCGGACCGAGCCGATCCAGCCGATCCAACCGATCCAGCCGATCCAGCCGATCCAGCCGATCCAGCCGATCCAGCCGATCCAGCCGATCCAGCCGATCCAGCCGATGGTGGACTGTCCGCAGCGCAAGTCGCGCAGAGCTGGGATGAGATCAAGAAGGTCGAGAAGCAGCGGGAGTCGGTGACCGACGGGGTGCCGCTCGGTCAGCCCGCGCTGGCGCTGGCTGCCAAGCTGGTCGGACGCTCCGGCAAGGCGGGTCTCGCCGTGCCGGTGCCTGCCGGCGACGGCTTCGGCGAGCAGTTGCTTTCGCTGGTGGACGCCGCGGTGCGGGCGGGAGTGGACCCGGAGCACGCCCTACGGGAGACGGCGCGGGCCTACCGCGAGGCGATCCTCGACGAGGAGCGACGAGTCCGGCCGGGTTCCTGAGCCGCTTGTGGTGGCCGTACGGTCAGTGCGCGTTAAGATCACGTCGCGGGTTTTGAAGTAAGCCCCGATCTTCTGTGCGCTGCCAGCTGAGGACACGCTGCGGCGATCTCGCGACCTACCGAAGGACCGCAGTGGAATCAGACGAAATGGTAATGATGGCGACCGAGTTCGCCGACCTGGCAGCCGCCATCCAGGGCGATGGTGACAACGGTGCGGCGCTGCAGCGGCTGGTGGAACTCGCGGTCAAGCACATTCCCGGCTGCATCTCCGCCAGCATCACGTCCATCCGGCACGGCAAGGGCGTCAGTATCGCGACGTCGGACGCCGTGGCCACGAGCATCGATGCCTTGCAGCACCAACTGGGTCAAGGCCCGTGCGTGGAGTCGGCGACCCACGCCGCCAACTGCCTGTTGTTCGACGTGGAGCACGAGTCGCGCTGGCCGCTCTTCGTGGCAGCCGCGTCGCGGGACACGCCGGTGCGGTGCGTCCTGGCCATCCGACTGGCCGGATCGGAGCAGTCAGCGCTCAACCTGTACGCCACCGAGCCGGCTGCCTTCGACGACGACGCCATCGCCGCGGCCACGGTGTTCGCCGCGCATGCCACCGGACTGGTGGCGCTCAGCCAGTCCGAGGACCAGCGCCAGCACCTGGCCACGGCGCTGCAAAGCAGCCGTCAGATCGGTACCGCGATGGGCATTCTGATGGCGCACCACAAGGTCACCGAGGAGCAGGCCTTCACCATGCTCCGGACGGCCAGCCAGCACCTGCACCGCAAGCTGCGCGACGTGGCCGCCGTGGTCGCCGAAACCGGCGCTCTGCCGGACCTGCCGCCACTCGCCAGGGACGTCACCGTTACCGGGGTCGGCAGCGGGACGGCCTGAGGCGCTTGCCCCGGGTCCCTTACCTGCTGGGTATCTTCGGTGTCTTTCTGCGCGTCCCCGCCCGGTTCTGCGTGGTCCGGCCCCGGCGAGTACCTGCGGCTTCCCCGCCCGTGCCAGATAGGCTGACCATCGGTCCTGCAACGTCGCGCGGGCTGAGCGAACCAGTGTGCAAGAACGTCGAGAGGACCAGTTGTGGCCAGCATCGAGGCCGTAGGCGCCCGTGAAATCCTGGATTCCCGGGGAAACCCCACCGTCGAAGTAGAGGTGGCCCTTGACGACGGGACCCTTGCCCGGGCGGCGGTTCCCTCCGGAGCGTCCACCGGCGCCTTCGAGGCTGTCGAGCTACGCGACGGTGACGCCCGCTACGGCGGTAAGGGGGTCCGCAAGGCGGTGTCGGCGGTCCTGGACGACATCGGCCCGGAACTGCTCGGCTTCGAGGCCAGTGAGCAGCGGCTGGTCGATGCCGCGCTGATCGACCTCGACGGCACGCCCGACAAGTCGAAGTTCGGCGCGAACGCCATCCTGGGCGTCTCGCTCGCCGTCGCCCGCGCGGCTGCAGCCTCGTCCGGCTTGCCGCTGTTCCGCTACGTCGGCGGGCCGAACGCGTACCTGCTGCCGGTGCCGATGCTCAACATCCTCAACGGCGGCGCGCACGCTGACTCCAACGTCGACGTGCAGGAGTTCATGATCGCCCCCATCGGTGCCCCGACCTTCGCCGAGGGCCTGCGCCAGGGCACCGAGGTGTACCACGCTCTGAAGTCGGTGCTGAAGTCCAAGGGGCTGTCCACCGGCCTGGGCGACGAGGGCGGCTTCGCGCCCAGCCTGGAGTCCAACCGGACGGCGCTCGACGTCATCACCGAGGCGGTCGAGAAGGCCGGCCTGCGCGTCGGCACCGACATCGTCTTCGCGATGGATGTCGCCGCCACCGAGTTCTACTCCGACGGCCACTACCAGTTCGAGGGCGCTCCCAAGACCTCGGAGCAGATGGTCGCCTACTACAAGGACCTGGTCAGCAGCTACCCGATCGTGTCGCTCGAGGACCCGATGTCGGAAGAGGACTGGGACGGCTGGATCTCGCTGACCACCGAGCTGGACGAGGCGCTGCAGATCGTCGGCGACGACCTGTTCGTGACGAACCCGGAGCGGCTCGCCCGCGGCATCGCCACCGGAGCGGCGAACGCCCTGCTGGTGAAGGTGAACCAGATCGGCACGCTGACCGAGACCCTCGACGCCGTGGATCTGGCGCACCGCTCCGGATACCGCTGCATGATGAGTCACCGTTCGGGCGAGACCGAGGACACCACCATCGCCGACCTCGCGGTGGCGACCAACTGCGGTCAGATCAAGACCGGGGCCCCAGCGCGCTCGGAGCGGGTCGCCAAGTACAACCAGCTGCTACGCATCGAGGAAGAGTTGGACGACGCGGCCCGATACGCCGGCGCCGCTGCGTTCCCCCGCTACAACCCGGCAGGCAGCTAGCCAATGGCAGATCGACGCGGCGATGCCGGACCGGCCGGCCGAGCACGGTCGACGCGACCGGACAGGTCGCCGTCGCGGCGTCCGTGGCTGACCGGACGGAACATGATGATCGCCGCCATGGCGCTCTTCCTGTTGGTCATCCTGGCATCGCCGCTTCAGACCTACCTCGGCCGGCGCGCGTCGGTGGCGAACTCCGAGCGCCAGCAACAGCAACTCAACGCCCAGGTGGCGCAGTTGCAGCACCAAACGGCGCAGTGGCAGGACCCAGCCTTCGTCGAACGGCAGGCCCGGGTTCGGCTGCAGTACATCCGTCCGGGCGACACCCTGTACACCGTGCTGAACGCCGATGGCACGCCGCGCACCAGTGCGTCGACGTCCAGCAGTACGAAAGTGGCCCGAGCGGGGCACCAGCCGAACTGGAATGCCACCCTGTGGACCAGCGTCGAAGAGGCCGACAACGCCAAGTGAGTTCTGATGCCGCCATCGATCAGCGTGATCTGGACATCGTTGCCGAGCAGTTGCGGCGCGCCCCCAGGGCGATCCGCTCGGTCGCGCACCGCTGCCCCTGCGGCAATCCTGACGTGGTCGAGACGGCATCGCGGCTACCGGACGGCTCGCCCTTTCCGACGCTGTTCTACCTGACCTGCCCCAAGGCATCGTCGGCGATCGGCACTCTGGAGGCATCCGGTCTGATGACCGAGATGACCCAGCGGCTCCGGTCCGAACCGGAACTCACCGGCTCCTACCGGGCGGCTCACGAGGCCTACCTGGCCCGGCGCGGCAGCCATGGCCCGGTGCCCGAGATCGAGGGCATCTCGGCCGGGGGCATGCCGGACCGGGTGAAGTGCCTGCACGTCCTGGTCGCGCACTCGCTGGCGGCGGGGCGGGGCGTCAACCCGCTCGGCGACGAGGCGCTCGCGCTGCTGCCACAGTGGTGGGCCGACGGTCCGTGCGTGGTGGCCGACACGGTGACGGAGGAGTCCCGATGAGCAGTACGACCACAGGCCGGGTGGCCGGGATCGACTGTGGGACCAACTCCATCCGGTTGCTCGTCGCCGACCCGGGGAAATCCGGCCTGGTGGACGTGCACCGCGAGATGCGGGTCGTCCGGCTGGGTCAAGGAGTCGACCGCACCGGCCGACTTGCGCCCGAAGCACTCGAACGGACCAGGCTGGCGCTGGTGGACTACGCCGACCGGATCCGCGGACTGGGCGCCGGGGCCGTCCGGATGGTGGCAACGTCGGCGTCGCGTGATGCCGAGAACGCCGAGGACTTCCGCGCCATGGTTCGGGCAACCCTCGGAGCCGAGGCCGAGGTCATCTCCGGTGCCGAAGAGGCCGCGCTGTCGTTCAGCGGAGCGGTCGCCGGGCTTCCTGGCGTGGCGGACCCGCTGCTGGTGGCCGACATCGGGGGCGGCTCCACCGAGCTGGTGCTGGGCTCTCCGGGTAGGGGCTCACCACGCTCGGCGCAGGTTGGGCACGTCCAGGCCGGTCCCCGCGTGATCGCCTCGCACAGCATGGACGTCGGATGCGTGCGGATGACCGAGCGCCACCTGCGGACCGATCCGCCGACGCCGGACCAGATCCAGGCCACGATCGCGGACCTGCGGGTGGCACTGACCGAGGCCACGGCCGAGGTTCCGGTGCGCGAAACCGCCGCCTTCGTCGGGGTCGCCGGGACGGTGACGACCATTGCCGCCCTGGCGCTGAAGCTTCCCGGCTACGACCCGGCCGCCATCCATGGCGCGGTCGTCAGCTACGAGCGGGTAGCCGAGGTCACCGAGATGTTGCTGCGGATGCGGCATGCCGAGCGCGCCGCCCTGCCGGTGATGCATCCCGGCCGGGTGGATGTGATCGGCGGCGGTGCGCTGGTGCTGCGGACCGTCATGGAATTCATCGGCGCGGACGAGGTGATCGCGAGTGAGCACGACATCCTCGACGGCATCGCGATGAGCCTGTTGCCCTAACCGTTACGCGCTAGTCGCTAGGCGGTTTCGAGGTCCGAATCGGTGCGTCGCGCCACCTCGGGGCTGACGCCGGGGTGCTTGGGCCGGGGCGATGGTGTTCCGGTGATCGCCCGCCACAGGGTGTCCGCGCCCTTGGTGGTGAGCAGCTGCGCGACGCCTGCTCCGACGCCGGTCAGGCCGGCCCAGACGATGGCGTCCTTCCAGTCGGTGTCGACCTCTTTCGGGTTCACCGGCGGATTGTTCGGCCGCGCGGTCGCCCACGCCTTGCGGGTGGCCTTGGTGACGATCCGCCCGATCGGGATGGCCACGACGGTGGCGACCAGTTTGAAGCTGATTCGTCCTACTGCGCCCGCCATCGTCGATCCCTCTCAGTCCAGCCCGCGATCTTTCGGCCAGTCTAGCGGTGGGGCACGGGCGCCCCGGTGGGCCAGCCGCGGGCACTAGGTGGCGGCGATCGATCACCCCTAAAGCCACAGCCAACTCTGTAACGTGGAAACAGACCCGAGGAGGGCTGGCACATGAATAGCGGACCGAAGCGGATCGTCATCGTCGGCGGTGGGTATGTCGGCATGTACACGGCCTTGCGGGCGCAGAAGAAACTGTCCCGGGGCAGCGCCGAAATCATCGTGATAGACCCCCAGCCCAACATGACCTACCAGCCCTTCCTACCCGAGGCGGCGGCCGGCAGCGTCGAGCCCCGGCACGTCGTGGTGCCGTTGCGCCGGGTGCTGAAAAAGTGCCGGGTGCTCACCGGCGCGGTCACCGAGATCGACCACGAGCGGCGCTCGGTGCAGGTGCGGCCGGGCGTCGGTGAGTCCTACGACGTGAGCTATGACCTGCTCGTGGTCGCTCCCGGATCGATCGCCAGAACGCTGCCCATCCCAGGTTTGGCCGAGCAGGGCATCGGCTTCAAGACCATCGGCGAGGCTATCTTCATGCGCAACCACGTGCTCGGACGGCTGGACTTCGCCGCGTCCGTGGAGGACCCGGTGGCGCGCAAGCGGGCGCTCAGTTTCGTCTTCGTCGGCGGCGGTTATGCCGGCGTCGAGGCGCTCGCCGAGCTCGAGGACATGGCCCGGTACGCCTGCCGCTACTACGCGACCATCGACCCGAGCGAGATGCGCTGGGTGCTGGTCGAGGCGGCGAACCGGATCATGCCCGAGGTGTCGGTCGGCCTGTCTTCCTACACCGCGGACCGGTTGCGCGAGCGCAACATCGACGTCCGGCTGGACACTCGCCTGAACTCCGCCGTGGACGGTCACATCGTGCTGTCCGACGGCGAGGCATTCCAGTCCGACACCCTGGTGTGGACGGCCGGCGTGCGCTCGCACCCGCTGGCCGCGAAGTCCAAGCTGCCGGTGGACGAGCGGGGCCGGCTCACCTGTAACGCCAACCTGACCGTGAAGGGCCTGACCGGTGTGTTCTCCGCCGGTGACACGGCGGCGGTGCCCGACCTGTCGAAGAAGGACCCGAACGCCCTCTGCGGCCCGTCCGCACAGCACGCCGTCCGCCAGGCCCGGGTGCTCGGTGAGAACCTGGTCCGCACCGTCAACGGCCAGGCGCTCGAGGACTACAAGCACGGCTACGCGGGTTCGGTCGCCTCGCTCGGCCTGTACCGGGGCGTCGCCGAGCTGTACGGCGTGAAGGTGCGCGGGCCGCTGGCCTGGTTCATCCACCGCAGCTACCACCTGTCGCGGGTGCCGACGTTCAACCGCAAGGTGCGGGTGCTCGCCGACTGGACCGCCGCGCTGTTCTTCCCGCGCGAGGTGGTGTCGCTCGGGCAGCTCCAGACCCCACGCAGTGACTTCGCGCGGGCGGCCGCAATCTCGTAACCGGCCGCGCCAGCCGGCACCGGTCCGGCCGCTGCTGTCGCTAGGGTGGTCGGGCGCCCCCGTAGCCCAATGGCAGAGGCAGCGGACTTAAAATCCGCACAGTGTCGGTTCGAGTCCGACCGGGGGTACCGCATGTGCGGTGGTATTAGCCCGCAGCAGGCCCGGGACCGTCTTCGGAGGACCTTCCGGACCATCAGACATCCCGAATATCGCCTCCCTTGAGGAGCAGGAGCGCGCGAAGTGTAGGTAACTGCGCCACCGGGCGAGCGCCCGAGTCGGTGGCGAGCTTTCGGCATTTACAACCCCCCGACCATTCCGACGAGCAGCTGGAGTGGCTTCGCGAGTTGCTCGGGGACTGACCTGCCACACCGGCCGTCGCGACGGGAACCCTGAGCACCCTGTCGTGCGTTATCACTGTGTACCTAGACGCATCACCTAGCGGATGCGGTATCGAGTGGAGGGACAACAGTGGCCAGTAACCCTGTCTTGCGGGGCTTTGAAAAGACCGGGCGACCCGGCGTGGCCGCGCCCAATGGTCAGGGCGGACGTGCGGTGCCACCACCGCCCTCGGCGTCACAGCTCAACGACTGGTATGCCCAGCCGTCCTTCGGGCAGCCGCCCGCTCCGGTGGCACCGTCGCGCTACCTGACCATCGACGATGTCGTCACCCGGTCGCTGGTGCTGCTCGGCACGCTGCTGGTCGCGGCCGGCTTCGCGTGGTTCGCGGTTCCGGACAGCGCCGTCGGGCTGACCGTAGGCGTCGGCTTTATCGGTGCGCTCGGGCTCGGGCTCTACATGGGCTTCTCGGGTAAGGCCAACGCGGGCACGGCCGTCGCGTACGCCGCGCTCGAAGGCTTGGCGCTCGGGGGCATCAGCGAGCTGTTCAACCGGCAGTGGCCGGGCATCGTCGTACAGGCGGTCACCGGAACCATCATGGTGGCTGGCGGCGTGCTGGTGGTCTACAAGACCGGCGCGGTGCGGGTGACTCCCAAGTTCACCAAGATCGTGTTCGCCTCGACCCTGGGTGTGGCCGGCCTGATGCTGGTCAACCTCGTCGCGGGCTTCTTCACGCCTGGCGGGCTCGGTCTGCGTGACGCGCAGAGCCCGGTCATCGCGATCGGTTTCAGCCTGCTGTGCATCGTGATCGCGGCGTCGAACCTGATCATCGACTTCGACATGATCGAGCAGTCGGTCCGCCGCGGCGTGGACGAGAAGGTCGGCTGGTACCTGTCGTGGGGCCTGCTGGTCACCCTCGTGTGGCTGTACCTGGAGATCCTGCGACTGCTCAGCTACCTGACCGGACGAAACGACTAGCACCAGACACAACGAGAGCCGCTCGAGGATCATCGCCATGCCCTGGCCACCGCCGACGCACATCGTCTCGAGCCCGAACTGCTTGTCGTGCGTCTGCAACGAGTTGATCAGGGTGGTGGCGATGCGGGCTCCGGTCATGCCGAACGGGTGCCCGACCGCGATGGACCCGCCGTTGACGTTCAACCGGTCCAGGTTGATGCCCAGCTCCTGATACGAGGGGATCACCTGCGCGGCAAAGGCCTCATTGATCTCGACCAGGTCGATGTCCGCGATCGACATCCCGGCGCGGGCCAGAGCCTGCTGCGACGCACCGACCGGTCCCAGGCCCATGATCTCGGGCGACAGGGCGGTCACGCCGGTCGAGACGATCCGGGCCAGCGGGGTCAGGCCGAGCTGGGCAGCCTTGGTTTCACTCATGATCACCAGCGCGGCCGCCCCGTCGTTGAGCGCGCAGCAGTTGCCGGCCGTGATCCGTCCGTCCGGGCGGAAGACCGGCTTGAGCTTCGACACGGCCTCGTAGTTCACGCCGGCCCGGGGGCCGTCGTCGGAGCTGACGACCTCGCCGGACGGCAGCGTCACCGGAGTGATCTCTCTGGCCCAGAAGCCGTTGGCGATCGCCTTCTCGGCCAGGTTCTGCGAGCGGACGCCGAAGTGGTCCATCTCTTCCCGCGAGACGCCCCTCAGCCGCGCCAGGTTCTCGGCCGTCTGGCCCATCGGGATGTAGGCGTCGGGTAGCTCACCGCTCTCGCGCGGATCCTGCCACTCGTCGGTCCCCTCGGCCGCAACCGCCTCGGTCCGTGCCTGCGCGTCGGTGAACAGGGGGTTCTTGGTGTCGGGCAGGCCGTCCGACGAGCCCTTTCCGAAGCGGGACACCGTCTCGACGCCGGCCGAGATGAACACGTCACCCTCACCGGCCTTGATCGCGTGCATCGCCATCCGGGTGGTCTGCAGCGACGACGAGCAGTACCGGGTCACCGTGACCCCGGGCAGGAAGTCGTAGCCCAGCAGCCCGGAGACGATCTTGGCCATGTTGTAGCCCTGCTCGCCGCCGGGCAGGCCACAGCCGAGCATCAGGTCGTCGATGTCCCTCGGGTCCAGCTCGGGAACCTTGGCCAGCGCGGCTGACACCATCTGGGCGGCGAGGTCGTCCGGGCGCATGGTGGCCAGTGATCCCTTGCCGGCTCGGCCGATGGGCGAGCGGGCGGTGGCGACGATGACTGCCTCAGGCATGATCCGGCTCCGATCTGCGGCCGATCCAGGCCGCGGTGTGATGGCTGTCAGACCGACTGGTCGGTCCGACCCATGGTGGCAGGCTGGCGGGGGTCCGCGTCGGTGGACGTGGTCGGTATCACGGTTTCCGTACGCCGACGGGTCAACCGCGCCCACGGCCCGCGACGTCCGGTGCGCTCGCCCCGCACCTCGGCACCGACCACCTCGGTACCGGGCAGGCTCGCCGCCCGGGCAGCGGCTCGGGCGACCGGGCGGGCCCGGGTCGAGGTGAACGGTCCGGCCGGCTGCGACACGGTGGTCAGCCCGAGCGCCGCCGCGGCGGAGGGCAGCAGCACCTCGGCCGCCCGGGCATAGCCGATCGCGGACGGATGGAACTGGTCGTCGGAGAAGAACTCCCGCCGCGCCGCGAACTCCCGGCCCAGGATGTCGCCGAGACTCACGGCGCGTCCGCCGGCGGCCACCACCGCCACGGCCTGGGCGGCGGCCAGCGTGCGCGAGAGCCGGCGAGCCAGCCAGCGCAGCGGTTGGGCGATGGGGCGGATGGTTCCCAGGTCCGGGCACGTCCCCAGGACGAAGTCGACGTCGGCCTCGGTCAGCGCGGCCAGCGCGGCATTGAGGTGCCGAACGGACTCCGAGGCCCGGATGCGATGGGTGACGTCGTTCGTCCCGACCATGATCACGGCCAGGTCCGGCCGCTCGGGCATCACCAAGGCCACCTGGCGCACCAGGTCGGAGGTCTGGGCGCCGACCATCGCGACGTTTCGCAGCCGGACCGGCCGCTGCGAGAGCCGGGACAGCCCCACCGCGATCTTCGCCGCCGGGGTGTCGGCGTCGACGTGCACGCCGTAGCCGGCGGCGGAGGAGTCACCGAGCATGGCGAGCACCAGTGGCTCGGCGGTGGTGTCGAGCGCGGGTGCCGACCACGTCCCGTCGGCGCGTGGCGGATCGGTCTCGGCCGGGGTGATCCGGCGGCGTGCCAGCTTCGTCTCGCCGTAGATGACGCCGACGGCGGCCGCGCTCAACGCGCCGAGACCGCCGCCGCCGAACGCCGCGGCGGTGACCACCCGGCGTGCTCGGGAGGCACGGCTCATGTGTCACTTCCCGTCCGCGGGTTCGGGTCTCTTGGGTGCACTGTCGAGGTTAACCTTTGCGCTATGCGCTACTACACATCGCTCGTGGACCTGATCGGCGACACCCCGCTCGTTCAGCTTCGCAGCGTCACCAGCCACCTCGACCCGGCGAAGGCACCGATCGTGCTGGCCAAGGTCGAATACTTCAATCCGGGCGGGTCGGTCAAGGACCGGGTCGCCGTGCGGATGATCGACGAGGCCGAGAAGTCCGGTGCTCTCAAGCCGGGCGGCACCATCGTCGAGCCGACGTCGGGAAACACCGGGGTGGGGCTGGCCATCGTGGCGCAGCAGCGTGGCTACGACTGCGTGTTCGTCCTGCCGGACAAGGTCGCCGCGGACAAGATCAGCATTCTGCAGGCCTACGGCGCCCGGACGGTGGTCTGCCCCACCGCGGTCGCGCCCGAGGATCCGCGTTCCTACTACCAGGTGTCGGACCGCCTCACCCGTGAGATCCCGGGCGCGTGGAAGCCCAACCAGTACGCCAATCCCAGCAACGCCCTGTCGCACTACGAGAGCACCGGCCCCGAGGTCTGGGACCAGACGGACGGCAGGATCACCCACTTCGTCACCGGGGTCGGCACCGGCGGCACCATCTCGGGCACCGGCCGCTACCTGAAAGAGATGTCGGCCCACCGCGCGGGCGGTCCCGTCCGGATCATCGGCGCGGACCCCGAGGGCTCGGTGTACTCCGGCGGTACCGGCCGTCCGTACCTGGTCGAGGGGGTCGGTGAGGACTTCTGGCCCGAGGCGTTCGACCGCAGCATCCCGGACGAGATCATCGCGGTGTCCGACCGCGACTCGTTCGACATGACTCGCCGGCTGGCTCGCGAGGAGGGCATGCTGGTCGGCGGCTCCTGCGGCATGGCGGTTGCCGCCGCGCTGCGGGTCGCCGAGAAGGCCGCCCCGGACGACGTCATCGTCGTCCTGCTGCCCGACGGCGGCCGCGGCTACCTGGCCAAGATCTTCTCGGACAAGTGGATGAGCGACTACGGATTCCTCGAGACGCCGGGCGCGATCACGGTCGGCGAGGTGCTGCTCGACAAGGACGGCGGAACCCCGGCGCTGGTCCACGGCCACCCCAACGAGACGGTGCGCGACGCCATCGACATCCTGCGCGAGTACGGGGTGTCCCAGATGCCCGTCGTCGGGGCCGAACCGCCGGTCACCGCCGGCGAGGTCGTCGGATCGGTGTCGGAGAAGGTGCTGCTGGACGCGCTCTTCGCCGGCGACGCGACCCTGGCGGACCCGCTGGAGAAGCACATGTCGGCCGTGCTCCCGATCATCGGCTCCGGAGAGCCGGTCAGCAGCGCGGTCACCGCGCTGGAGAGCGCCGACGCCCTGCTGGTTCACATCGACGGCAAGCCGGCGGGCGTGCTGACCCGCCAGGACCTGCTCGGCCACCTCACCAGCAGCCGCTAGCCTCGGCGTCGGGCTGGGGGCGCGTCCGCTGCGATCAGCCCAGCCCGGCGGAGAGCTCGGCCGCGGCCTGCTCGACCCGGTCCACGCCCGTCTGAAAGTCCGGCTCGTGCTGGCTGAGCACCGCCATCAGCACCGGATGCCCGTGGACGGTGAGCACGCCGAGGCTGTTCACCGCCCACAGGTCGTTGTCGGGATCGATGGCGAGCCAGCCGTTCTTGTCGGCCGTCGCGGTGCCCGCGTCGGCCGCCACGCTGACACCCCACCGCTGATCCGGGTCGACGTTGCTCATCAGGTCGAGGGCGTACGCGCGCGAGGCCGCGTTCAACAGCGATGAGGACGACGTCAGGTTGCGCAGCAGGATGATCTGATCGGCCGCGGAGGAGGTCGACAGGCCCCAGTAGCCGTCCGGGTCCATCGTGGTGCTGGTGAGACCGGCGATCTGGTTGTAGGCGTTGATCCCGTCGCTCGCTCCGGCGTCGCGCCAGACCCGGTCGGCCGCGTCGTTGTCGCTCTGCTCGATCATGGCGGTGGCGTCGGCCTGCTCGTCGCTGGTCAGTTCCTCACCGCTCTGCTGGTGCTGATAGAGCATCGTTTCCAGGAAGTTCAGCTTGATGGCGCTCGCCGCGTACATCTCGCTGCCGGCGCCCAGCGTGACGGAGCGTCCGGTGACCAGGTCCACCGCGGCGGCGGAGTACGCGCTAGGTGAGCCGAACAGCTGCAGCAGCGAGGCATCGATACCGGCCGGTGAGGTGTCCTGGGGCATCGATCGGCTGGCTGATGGCGTCGGCGTGGGTGTGGCTGATGGTGTGGGTAGGGCCGATGAAGTCGCGGAGGACGTCGGCAGGGGCGCCGCGATCTCGATGTGCCTGGGAGACGGCGATGAGCCGGCCGTGCTGGCAAGGCGGGACTCGCCACTGGTAATTCCATGCGCCGCAAGCGTGAGCGCGCCGGCACCGATGACGAGCGCGGCGACTGAGCCCCGCCTGCGCATCATCATGATCACCATACTGTCAGGACGAGCGGTATCCCGCAGGCTAGTGCTGTGCGTCCAGTGTGAGGCAAATGTCGACACGTATCGTGGGGGCATGACCTCTTCTTCCGGCGGCAGCGGAGCCGCAGACCACCGTGGCTTCAACACCCGAGCGATCCACGCGGGGCAAGAGGCGGACGCCACGACCGGCGCCGTTGTGGTGCCGATCTACCAGACATCGACGTACAAGCAGGACGGTGTCGGCGGGCTGCGATCGGGTTATGAGTACAGCCGGTCGGCGAACCCGACCCGTACCGCTCTGGAGGAATGCCTGGCGGCGCTGGAGAACGGCGCCCGCGGGCTGGCCTTCGCCTCGGGTTTGGCAGCGGAGGACGCCGCGCTGCGGACGCTGTGCGCCCCGGGTGACCACGTGCTGCTGCCGAACGACGCCTACGGCGGCACCTTCCGGCTCATCTCCCGGGTGCTGAGCCGATGGGGTGTCGAGCACACGCCCGTCGCCATGCACGATCCCGCCGCGGTGGCGGCCGCGATGCGCCCGAACACCACGGTGGTCTGGATCGAGACGCCGACCAACCCGTTGCTCAACGTCATCGACATCGCCGCGCTGGCCGAGATCGGGCACAGCCAGCAGGCCACCGTCGTGGTCGACAACACCTTCGCCTCGCCGTACCTGCAGCAGCCCCTGGCGCTCGGCGCCGACGTCGTCGTGCACTCCACCACCAAGTACCTGGGCGGTCACTCCGATGTGGTGGGTGGCGCGCTGGTCGCGGCCGACGCCGAGCTCGGCGAGCAGTTGGCCTTCCACCAGAACGCGATGGGTGCCGTCAGCGGGCCGTTCGACGCCTGGCTGGTGCTGCGCGGCATCAAGACCCTCGGCGTACGGATGGATCGGCACTGCGCGAACGCCGAGCGGATCGTCGAGTTCCTCGGCGAGCACCCGGCGGTGTCCACGGTGCTGTACCCGGGGCTGCCCAGCCACCCGAACCACGAGGTTGCCGCGCGTCAGATGACCGGCTTCGGCGGCATGGTGTCGTTCCGGGTGCGCGCCGGCGAAGAGGCCGCGTTGAAGGCCTGCGAGCTGACCGAGGTGTTCACGCTGGGGGAGTCCCTCGGCGGGGTCGAGTCACTGATCGAGCACCCGCACCGGATGACTCACGCGAGCGTGGCCGGCTCCCTGCTCGAAGTGCCCGCGGACCTGATCCGGCTGTCCGTCGGCATCGAGGACATCGACGACCTGCTCGCCGACCTCACCGCCGCGCTGGCCTGAGAGCTATTCGCCCGGCATTCGTTGCGGGCTAGCTCCGGCGGCGGATCTTGTTTCCCAGCCACACCAGCGGGTCATACCTGGTGTCGGCCACCCGTTCCTTCATCGGGATCAGCGCGTTGTCGGTGATCTTGATGTGTTCCGGGCAGACGTCCGAGCAGCACTTGGTGATGTTGCAGAAGCCGAGGCCGTGCTCGTCCTGGGCCTGGCGTTTGCGGTCCAGGCTGTCCAGGGGGTGCATGTCCAGCTCCGCTATCCGCATCAGGAACCGCGGCCCGGCGAAGGACTCCTTGTTCTCCTCGTGGTCACGCACCACGTGGCAGGTGTCCTGGCACAGGAAGCACTCGATGCACTTGCGGAACTCCTGGGACCGCTGGACGTCGACCTGCTGCATCCGGTACTCACCCGGCGCGAGGTCCTTCGGCGGCGCGAAGGACGGGATCTCGCGGGCCTTCTGGTAGTTGAACGAGACGTCGGTGACCAGGTCGCGGATGACCGGGAATGCGCGCAGCGGTGTGACCGTGATGGTCTCGGTCTCGGTGAAGGTGGACATCCGGGTCATGCACAGCAGCCGCGGCCGCCCGTTGATCTCCGCGCTGCAGGAACCGCACTTGCCGGCCTTGCAGTTCCAGCGCACCGCCAGGTCCGAGGCCTGGGTCGCCTGCAGCCGGTGGATGATGTCGAGGACGACCTCGCCCTCGTTGACCGCCACGGTGAAATCTCGCAGCTCCCCGGCCGTCGCGTCACCGCGCCAGACCCGGAACTTCGCGTCATAGCTCATCGCTGGTCCTTTTCCTTCGCGCGAACGCTCATCGGGTCTCCTTGGCGAGCTGTGCGGGGAGTTCGGATTCGGTCAGGTACTTCGACAGCTCGTCGGACTCGAACAGCCGCAACAGGTCCGGGCGGATGTCGGGAATCGGTTGCTCCGACACCGAGATGTCAACCACGCCGGCCGGGGTGACCGTGCCCGCACACACCAGGTTCTTGCGGCGCCACTCCGCGCTCATCGCCGGGAAGTCGTCCCGGGTGTGCCCGCCGCGGCTCTCCTCGCGCAACAGCGCGGCCCGAGCGACGCATTCGCTGACGGCGATCATGTTGCGCAGATCCAGCGCCAGATGCCAGCCGGGATTGAACTGACGGTGGCCCTCGACGCAGACTCTTGTCGCCCGCACCTTCAGGTCAGCGAGCCGGTCCAAAGCGTGACGCATCTCGGCGGCCTTGCGGATGATGCCCACCAGGTCGTTCATCGTCTGCTGCAGTTCCTGGTGCAGTGTGTACGGGTTCTCGCCTGCGTCCGTCTGGAACGGTGCCAGAGCCGCGGTGGCCGCCGTCGCCACCGACGATTCGCTGACCGCCGGGTACCGCCCCGCGAGCCCCGTCACGTACTCGGCGGCGCTGATCCCGGCCCGGCGACCGAACACCAGCAGGTCCGACAGCGAGTTGCCACCGAGCCGATTCGAACCGTGCATGCCACCCGCCACCTCGCCGGCGGCGAACAGTCCCGGAACCCCGGTCGCGGCCGCGGTGTCGGGATTCACCTCGACACCGCCCATCACGTAATGGCAGGTGGGACCGACCTCCATCGGCTCCTTGGTGATGTCGACATCGGCCAACTCCTTGAACTGGTGGTGCATCGACGGCAGTCGGCGGATGATCTCTTCGGCAGGCAATCGCGTTGAGACGTCGAGGAAAACCCCGCCGTGCGGCGATCCGCGCCCCGCCTTGACCTCGGAATTGATCGCTCGGGCAACCTCATCGCGGGGCAGCAGCTCCGGTGGCCGCTTGTTGTGCTCGGGGTCTGAGTACCAGCGGTCGGCCTCGTCCTCGGTCTGGGCGTAGCTCTTGCGGAAGACGTCCGGAACGTAGTCGAACATGAAGCGGGTGCCCTCGGAGTTGCGCAGTACGCCGCCGTCGCCGCGGACCGACTCGGTGACGAGAATGCCCTTCACCGACGGCGGCCACACCATTCCGGTCGGGTGAAACTGGACGAACTCCATGTTCAGCAAGGTGGAACCCGCCCGCAACGCCAGGGCATGGCCGTCGCCGGTGTACTCCCACGAGTTCGAGGTCACCTTGAACGATTTGCCGATTCCTCCGGTCGCCAGCACCACGGCAGGCGCGCGCAGCACTACGAACCTGCCGGACTCGCGCCAGTAGCCGAACACGCCGGCGATCGCGCCACCGGCGTCGCGCAGCAGCTCCGTGACGGTCAGCTCGGCGAAGACCTTGAGCTTGCCCTCGGACGCCGTGGCGGCATGCGAGTGCGAGCCATTGGAGCGAACGCCGTTGGAATGCGCGCCGTCGGAGTGCCGGCCATCGGAGTGCGCGCCGTCATCCTGCTGGAGTGAGACGATCTTCTGCTGCAGCGTGCGGATCAGCTCCAGGCCGGTCCGGTCGCCGACGTGCGCGAGCCGGGGGTACTCGTGGCCGCCGAAGTTTCGCTGGCTGATCTTGCCGTCGGCGGTCCGGTCGAACAGCGCCCCGTACGTCTCGAGCTCCCAGACCCGGTCCGGCGCCTCCTTCGCGTGCAGCTCGGCCATCCGCGGGTTGTTCAGGAACTTGCCGCCGCGCATGGTGTCGCGGAAGTGCACCTGCCAGTTGTCCCGGGCGTTGGCGTTGCCCATCGATGCCGCGATGCCGCCCTCCGCCATCACGGTGTGCGCCTTGCCGAACAGCGACTTGCAAATGATGGCGGTCCGCATGCCGGCCTCACGGGCGGCGATCGCGGCGCGCAGGCCCGCTCCACCCGCGCCGATGATCACGACGTCGTAGCGGTGCTCTTCGTATTCGGTCATCAGCGGGGTCCCTCGGTGTTGAGGTGTCGTTGCTAGAAGAATCGGACGTCGGACAGGGCGCCGCGGGCGAGCAGCAGGATGTAGAAGTCGGTCACCACCAGCCACACCAGCGAAACCCAGGCGAGCTGCATGTGCCGGGCATTGAGCGCGGACACCTTCGTCCAGGCCCAGTACCGCATGGGGTGTTGCGAGAAGTGCTTCAGCCTTCCTCCGGTGATGTGGCGGCAGGAGTGGCAGGACAGCGTGTACGCCCAGATCAGCGCCGCGTTCACCAGCAGGATCAGGGTGCCCAGCCCCGCGTGGCCCCATCGCCCGCGCTCGTCGCGGAAGCCCAGGATCGCGTCGTAGCTGAGGATGACCGAGAACAGCATGGCCACGTACCAGAAGTACCGGTGGATGTTCTGCAGGATCAGGGGAAACCGTGTCTCGCCGCTGTAGCGGGCATGCGGCTCCGCCACCGCGCAGGCAGGCGGTGACATCCAGAACGCGCGGTAGTACGCCTTGCGGTAGTAGTAGCAGGTCATCCGGAAGCCCAGCGGAAAGATCAAGACGATGATCGCCGGCGAGAGTGGGAACCAATGACCGACCGGCGTGCCGAAGTCGCTGGAGTTCGGCACGCACGTCGTGCTGAGGCACGGTGAGTACAGCGGTGTCAGGTACGGCTCGGAGTAGTAGTCGCCGTTCTGGAACGCCCGCAGGGTGGCGTAGATCGCGAACAATCCGAGCACCGCGCCGGTGATGAGCTGCGGCATCCACCAGCGGTCGGTGCGCAGGGTCCGAGCACCGATGCGCGCCCGACCGGCTGAGTTCACACCGGTTCCGCGCTGTCGCCGACCCGGGCCCGCTGTCGCTATCGGTGCCGGTGTCGCCATGTCCGTCGCTGCCGTGTCTGCTGCCGCGGTCGCTTCCCGCGAGTGGCGACCACCGGCTGCTGAGCCGACCGGATCGATCCGGGTCATCGCGAGGTGCCGCGGTAGCCGCCAAGGCCCTCGTCGTCGGCGTCCTCGGCCCACATCGCGGTGTCGTACGGCTCGTCGGTGAGCTGCTGCATCTCCACGGTGGCCGTGCCGGACCGCAGAATCGGTAACGCGGCCAGGTCCCGGACGTCGATCTCGAGCCGCTCCAGGTCGTTGCGCAACCGGCTCACGGCCGGCACGTCGCCGTACCTGCCGTGCAGTGACCGGACGGCCGCGCGCAGGTCCTCGACAGCGCGGTTGAACGACTTGAGCTCGACGGACACCGACATCATTGGCACTTCCGATCAGCAGGCGAGGTTTGCGCGACTGAGGAACAGCTACCAGTGAGTATGGCGAACATCACCGAGCTAGCCAAGAGGATCACCGAGATGGACCGCTCGCCGGCGTGGAGAAGGCCGCGAAAAGAGGCTGCCTCGGCAGGCGTGCTCGCCGTGGGATGTCTATCGCGGCGATACCGTGAGTGCCATGGGCTCAGAGCGCGAGACCGGCAGCGATCAGATGTTCAGTCGCGGGACGGCCGGTTGTGCCGCCACGTTCGTGTGGGGCGACGGCTACCTCGGATATGACTTCGGCGAGCATCCGATGACTCCGGTGCGCCTGGACCTGACCGTCTCGCTGGCGCGCGAGCTCGGCGTGCTCGACCACCTCACCGTGATCGAGCCGCACCCGGCCGACCGCGCACAGCTGCTCGAAGTCCACAGCCCGGACTACCTCGACGCGATCAGCGCGGCGAGCGCTGACCCGGGCTACGTCGGCTTCGGACTCGGCAGCGCGGACAACCCGGTGTTCGAGGGGATGTTCGAGGCCGCCTCGCTGATCGCCGGTGGGTCCCGGATGGCGGCGCTCGACGTCTGGAGCGGTCGCAGCCAGCACGCGGTCAACATCGCCGGTGGGCTGCACCACGCGATGCGCGACAGCGCGGCCGGATTCTGCGTGATCAACGACGTGGTGGTCGCCATCCGCGCGCTGCTGGATGCCGGGGCTCAGCGGATCGCCTACGTCGACATCGACGTGCACCACGGTGACGGCGTCCAGGCCGCCTTCTACGACGATCCGCGGGTGCTGACCCTGTCGGTGCACCAGGACCCGCGAACGCTCTATCCAGGCACCGGCACGGCGACCGAGACCGGCACCGGCGCGGGTGAGGGCACCGCGGTGAACCTGGCTGTTCCACCAGGGACTGCCGACGACGGCTGGTTGCGCGCGTTCAACGCCGTGGTGCCCAGCGCGGTCACCGCGTTCCGTCCGGAGATCCTGGTGACCCAGTGCGGTTGCGACACCCATCACGAGGACCCGCTGGCCGATCTGGCGCTCACCGTCGACGGCCAGCGAGCGGCCTACGCGGCATTGCACCAGCTGGCACACCGGGCGGCGGCCGGCAAGTGGCTGGCCCTCGGCGGTGGCGGCTACGGCGCGCTGCGTTGCGTACCCCGGACCTGGACCCACCTGCTGGCCGAAGTGTCCGGACGGCCGCTTCGTCCGGATACCGAGATTCCCCCGTCCTGGTCGCGGAATCTGCGCTCGCGAGGTGTGACCACGACACTGCCCGAGACCATGGGCGAGGGCCGGACACCCGCACCGGAGCTCTGGATGCCCGGTGGCGAGTCCTGGCTCGACCGCTCCATCTGGGCCACCCGGAACGCGAGTTTCCCGTTGCTGGGCCTGGACCCCCAGGATCCCCGTGACTGACGCGGACCACGAGGGTTACCCGCCGCGCTGGGAGGCCGATGTGGTGGCGTCGGACGGCGGCACCGTGCACCTGCGGCCGCTGACGCCCGGCGACGCGGACGCGCTGGTGGCCTTTCACGCAAGGCTGTCCGTCCGGACCCGCTACCTGCGCTACTTCTCGGCCTATCCCATCATTCCGCAACGGGACCTGATCCGGTTCACCCATGTGGACCACATCGATCGGGTCGCGCTCGCGGTGTGGCTCGGCGGCGAGATCATCGCGGTGGGTCGCTTCGATCGATTGCCCGACAACGATCCGACCCGGCTGGGCAGGGTCGCCGAGGTCGCCTTCGTGGTGGCCGACGAGCATCAGGGACGGGGCATCGGCTCGGTGCTGCTGGAGCATCTGGCGCAGATCGGCCGCGAGCGCGGCATCGAGCGGTTCGAGGCACTGGTGCTGGCTGAGAATCTCACGATGATGCGGGTGTTCCTCGACGCCGGCTTCCAACCCAGCCGGCACCGTGACGGTTCCGAGGTGACTCTGGAGTTCGACATCGCCGCCACCGAGCGGACCGAGAAGGTGATGCGGGAACGTGAGCTGCGCGCGGAATCCCGCTCGATCCGGCGGCTGCTGTTCCCGACGTCGGTGGCCGTCATCGGCGCCAGCGCCGACCCCGGCAAGATCGGCCACCTGGTGCTGGAGAATCTGCAGCGGACGCCGTTCACCGGTCCCATCTATCCGGTCAATCCGCATGCCCGCTCGATCAATGGCGTGCTGGCCTACCCGAGCATCCGTGATGTCCCGGGCGAGGTCGACCTCGCGGTACTGGTAGTTCCGGCGTCCGACGTCGGCGAGGTGGTGGCCGAGTGCGGGGCGCGCGGCGTGCACGGACTGATCGTCATCTCCGCCGGCTTCGGCGAATCGGGTGACCAGCATTCGCGCAGCCAGGGACACGACGCCCAGCGGCGGCTGGTCTCGCAGGCGCGGGCGCACGGAATGCGGGTGGTCGGCCCGAACTGCCTCGGAGTGATCAACACCGATGCCGGCGTCTCGCTGAACGCCTCGCTCGCGCCAGTCGCCCCGCTGCCGGGACGGGTTGGATTCTTCTGCCAATCCGGGGCGCTCGGAGTGGCGGTGCTCGGCGAGGCCGCCCGCCGGGGAATCGGAGTGTCGACCTTCGTGTCGGCCGGCAACCGCGCCGACGTGTCCGGCAATGACCTGCTGCAGTACTGGGAAGGCGATCCGGCGACCGAGATCGCGCTGCTGTACCTGGAAAGTTTCGGCAACCCGCGCAAGTTCGCCAGGCTGGCTCGCCGGTTCGCCAGGCGCAAGCCGATCGTCGCAGTCAAGAGTGGCCGGGGCTCCATGGTGGCAGGCCTGCAGCACACCTCCGTGGAGGTGCCTGAAGCGAGCGTGCAGGCCCTCTTCGAGGCGTCGGGGGTGATCCGTACCGAAACCCTTGCCGAACTGTTCGACGTGGCGATGCTGCTGACCACCCAGCCGTTGCCCACCGGTGATCGTGTTGCCGTGGTGGGCCATTCCACCGCCCTGGGCGTACTCGTCGCCGACGCGCTGGCCACCGCCGGCCTGCCGTTGGCCCGGCTCGTCGATGTCGGGGTGGACGCCAGCCCCGTCGAGTTCGGCGACGCGCTGCGGACTGCCCTTGCTGCCGAGGACGTGGATGCGGTGGTGACCATCTTCGTTCCCCCCATGCGCAGGGGCGAAGAGGACGAGGTGGCGCGGCAGTTGCGCGGCGCCATCGGGGGACAGGCGAAGCCGGTGTTGTCCACCTTCCTGGGATTCCACGGCATTCCGGCAGCCCTCGCCGTGCCGGGCGAGTTCTTCCCGACGCGTGGCTCGATTCCGTCGTACTCCTCACCGGAACGTGCGGTCACCGCCCTGGCGCAGGTGATGCGGTACGCCCAGTGGCGGCGGCGAGATGGTGGCCAGGTTCCGGAACTGTCCGGCGTCGATCCCGAGGCAGCACGGCAGTACGCGGACGCTCTGATGGCGGCCGAGCCGGCCGGCCAAGCCCTGTCGCTGGCGCAATCACACCGCCTGCTCGGGTACTTCGGGATCACGTTGGTGCCCTGCCGGACCGTACGAGGGCAGTCGGCCGCCGTGGACGCGGCGGCGGCCGAACTCGGCTGGCCGGTGGCGCTGAAGGTCCCTGGCGCGGTGCGGCTGCACCTCGCCGGCGCCCGTGATGTCGCCGAGGCGTGGCAATCCCTCGACCTCACCGGGCAATCCGAGGCCGTCGTCCAGCTCATGGCACCACGCGGCGTCGACACCATCCTGCAGATGCACGACGATCGCTCCTTCGGCTCGCTGATCTCCTTCGGGGTCGGCGGCCTGGCGACCGATCTGCTCCACGACCGGGCCTACGCGGTGGTGCCGCTGACGTCCCTGGACGCCGCGGAATTGATCAGTGGTCCCAAGGCATTCCCGCTGCTGACCGGGTACGGGGGCGCCGAACCGGCTGACGTGCCCGCGCTGGTGGAGATGGCCCTGCGGCTGTCCCGGCTTGCCGATGAGCTGCCCGAGGTGGTCGGATGCACGCTGGAGCCGCTGGTGGCAGCAGCCGAGGGCGCGCACGTGCTCAGCGCCAGGATCGTGCTGGCTCGGGTGTCCACCCGTGACGATCTGGGCGCTCGTCGGCTGCGCGGGCTCTGAGCGCCATTCATCCGGCGAGGATTTACCCTTGCCGCTACGAAGGAACCCGGCCGGTCCGGCCCTGGCACGCCGCGATCTGCCTTGCTATGAGCGGGTTCGCGCCGTGGCTGCGCAGATCCGTCTCGCGGTCAGGGTGCGCCCGGGGCCGGCGGAGAGCAGTATTACCAGGAGAGATCGCGGCAATTGCGACAGCCGAGCAGGGTCTGGGGAAAGTTTTCGACACGTCCTTGCGGTGTCATTTCACATTCAAGATCGATTGGTGTCACACTTTCCGCTGGTAACACAACACATTAGGGAGAGAAGCTTGAACAAGACCCAATTCATCGACGCCGTCGCGGCTCGACTGAATGCCGATCACAAGTCCACGGCGCGGATCCTCGACGCCATCACCGACGAGATCTACGCGAACGTGGTGAGGGGTGAGAAGGTCATCCTCACCGGCTTCGGCGCGTTCGAGAAGCGCGATCGCGCCGCTCGCATCGGTCGCAACCCGGCGACGGGGGACAAGGTCCGGGTCAAGAAGACCTCGGTCCCCGCGTTCCGTCCCGGCACGGAGTTCAAGGAGATCATCGCCGGCCGCCGCAAGGTCACCAAGGCTCCGGCCAAGAAGGCCGCGTCCAGGACGGCTGCCGCCCAGGCTGCTCCGGCCACGAACGGCACCCGGGCGACCCGCGGTGCCGCGAAGACCGCCGCACCGGACGCGTCGGCCGCTCCGGCCAAGAGCACGCGCACCGCCAAGGCAGCCGCTCCCGCCGCCAAGAGCACCGCTACCGGGAGCACGGCCACCAAGAGCACGGCTGCCAAGAGCACCGCTACCGGGAGCACGGCCACCAAGAGCACCGCTACCGGGAGCACGGCTGCCAAGTCGGCCCCCGCCAAGACCACCACCGCAGCCAAGTCCGCACCGGCCAAGTCGGCGGCCAAGTCGACCGGGCGCAAGGCCAGCCCGGCGAAGACGGCAACCGCCAAGGCCGCTCCCGCCAAGAAGGCAGCCGCTCCCGCCAAGACCGCTGCGGCACGCAAGACCACCGCTCGCAAGACGGCCGCCAAGAGCGCCCGCTAAGACACCGGTGGCCGGCAAGGAAAGTGCCGGGCCGGCCACCTGGCAGGGGTGAGCGGCCAGCTGACGAGCTGGCCGCTGGAAGGTGCGTGGCCGGTCAGCCGACGCGGCGGCGACCGCCTCGGTTCTTGAGGTAGTCGGCCACCACGTACTCGCCGAGCGATCCGCTTTTGGGCAAGAAGACCCGGCCACCGTTGCGGCGGCCGACCTCTTGCATGAAGTCCACCAGGCGCGGCTCGTTGTCGAGCATGAAAATGTTGATGGTGGCGCCGCGGCGGGTGCACCGCTCCACTTCGGCCAGGGTCGCGGCCACCGTCTCCATCGACGGCGGCCAGGCGAAGTCGGAGTAGCCGTCAGCGGCCAGGTGTGCGGTCGGTTCACCATCGGTGATCACCAGGATCACCGGCTCCGCGCCACGGTGGCGGTCCAGATGCCTGCGCGCCAGCATGAGCGCGTGCTGCAGATTGGTGCCGTACACCCGTTGCCAGTCGTGGTTGACCAGATCGCGCGGGGTCATCGTCCGGGCGTAGTCGGAGAAGCCGATGATCTCGATGGCGTCCTGCGGATACTTCGTGCTGACCAGGGCGTGCAGGGCAAGGGCGGTCGTCTTCGCCTCGCCCCAGGCCCCGCGCAATTCCATGGAGTACGACATGTCGACCAGCAGGGCCACCGCCGCCGAGGACCGTCGCTCGGTCTCGATCACCTCGAAGTCGTCGGCGGTCAGTCGCACCCGTCCGGTGGTGGGCCCGGTGCGGAGCACCGCGTTGCGAACGGTGCGGACGACGTCCAGCGGTTGCTCGTCACCGAAACGCCATTCCCTGCTGGACCCGGTGATCTCACCCGCCGCTCCGGCGTCGCGGACGTCGTGCTCACCGCGCCCGGCTGCCTCCAGGGTGGCGAACACCTTGCGCAGCGCGGTGGATCCCAGTCTGCGCAGTGCGCGGGGGCTGAGCTCGAGCCCGTTGCCGTTCTGTTTCAGGTAGCCCTGCCGCTGCAGCTCACGCTCGATCCGGCGCAGTTGCTCCAGGTCCTCGACCGCCTGGCGTCCGAGGGCACGTTCGACCAGCTCCTCGTCGATGTCACTCAGGCTGGCCCCGGGATAGTCCTGCTGGGCCAGTTCGGCAAGCTCGTCCAGGTCGGCGAGTTCGGACAACGCCTCGGTGCCATCGGCATAGCCCATCGGCTGATCCCCGGTCATTCGCTCGGAGCCGCCCCAGGGCAGGTCCGGCCGTGCCGAGCGCAGGGACTGCTGCAGCTGGGCCAGCTGATCCGCCAGGCCGGCCTGCCCCAACGCCTGATCCATCAACGCCCCCAGCTCGGCGCGCTGCTCGGGAGTGAGGGAGTTCATCAGCCGTTCCGCGGCGGCTGCCCTGCGCGCCAGGGAATCCACCAGCTCGGCCAGGTCGGCGGGGTTCTCGGGAAAGAAGGCCCCGTGCTTGGCCAGAAACTCGTCGAACTGCTCGGGGGTGTGCTCGCCACGGGCATCGGCGTCCAGCAGCTCGTTCAGGTCGGCGAGCATCTGCTTGATCTGCTCCATCGCCCGCGGATCGGGATTGGACAGAGCGTCGCGCAGACCGGCGAACTGGGCGTCCAGCACCTCTGACCGCAGCAGGTTCGAGATCTCCTCGTACGCCGCGGCCGCTTCGGGTGAGCGCCACTGGTAGTCGCTGAGCTGCCGGACGGCCCGGGAGGTGTCCTGGGGCAGCGCGTCGAGTTCGCTCTCGGCCAGCCGGGCAGCGTCGCCGGGATCGGGGAAGAGCGCGGCGCGTTCCTTCTCCAATGCGGTGTCGAGCAGAGCGCGCACCTGCTCCAGCGTGCCGTCCAGGCGACTCGACTTGCGCAGTTGGCGAGCCCGGTTGCGGGCCTGCTGGCGCAGCGCGTCGAGCCCGTCGCGTCCGGACAACCCCTTGCGCATCAGTCGATTCAGCGCGTTGCGGGGCGACATCCCCGCCAGCACGTCCTCGCCGATGTCGTCCAGGGCGCCGCGGATGTCGTACGGCGACTCCAATGGGTCGGCGCCGCCCTGCCAGGCCCCGTACCGGATACTCATGCGCCGTACACCGTCCTGCTGCCCGCGGAATCCTTCGCCAGCCGCTTGTTCAGGTACAGCCCCTCCAGCGCGAACTCCACGGCGGCCGCGGCGATGCCGACCGTGGCCGGTCCCTCGTGCACGCTGTCCGGCTCCAGGCGCTCCAGCAGCGACGAGAGCCCCGGGATGGTTCCGAGCTGTTCCAGCAACCGGTCGGCCGACACCGTGTCACCGGACTCCACCAGCAGGCCGGCGTCGAACTTCTGCTGCAGCGGGCGCAGGTCGAGTCCTGCCAGCCGGGCGCGGTAGGTCTCGGCGATGGCCCGCCGCAGCAGGTGTTCCAGCACCTCGAACTCCCGGCCCTCGTCGGCGTCCTCGAACTCGACCTTGCCGCGGGAGGCCGGAACGATGGCGGGCAGGTCGGCGACCCGGGCGACGGCGATCGGCTCACCGTTGATGGCCGCCCGCCGGACCGCGGAGGCGGCCACCGTCTCGACCGCGGCGATGGCGAACCGGGCCGAGACGCCGGAGCGCTGGTCGACCTGGGGCGCGTCCCGGACCGCGCGGGCGAACCGGGCGACCACCTCGATCAGGTGCGAGGGGACGAGCGGGGCCGCGTGCGCGGTACCGTCCCCGTCCGTCTCGTCGCCCCAGAGCACGGCCGCCTCCTGCGCGATCAGGCGCAGCTCGTCGTCCAGTTCGAGGGGGTAGTGGGTCCGTATCTCGGCGCCGAACCGGTCCTTGAGCGGGGTGATGATGCGGCCGCGGTTGGTGTAGTCCTCGGGGTTGGCGCTGGCCACCAGCAGCAGGTCCAGCGGCAGCCGAAGCTGGTAGCCGCGTACCTGGATGTCGCGCTCCTCCAGGACGTTGAGCATGGCGACCTGGATTCGCTCGGCGAGGTCGGGCAGCTCGTTGATGGCGAAGATGCCGCGATTGGTACGCGGGACCAGCCCGTAGTGCACCGTCTCGGGGTCTCCGAGCGACCGGCCCTCGGCGACCTTGATGGGGTCGATGTCGCCGATCAGGTCGCCGACCGAGGTGTCCGGCGTCGCAAGCTTCTCGCCGTAGCGCTCGCTGCGGTGCTTCCAGCTGATCGGCAGGTCGTCGCCCAGCTCGGCTGTCAGCCGGTGCGCGGCGGGCGTGATCGGGGCGTACGGGTGCTCGTTGATCTCGGAGCCGGCGAGAACCGGCGTCCATTCGTCGAGCAGCCCGACGAGGGTACGGATCAGCCGGGTCTTGCCCTGGCCGCGCTCGCCCAGCAGGACGATGTCGTGGCCGGCCAGCAGGGCCCGCTCGACCTCGGGGATGACGGTGTCGGAGAAACCGACAATGCCGGGAAGGGTCAGCTCGCCCGCGGCCAGGCGGGCGATCAGGTTCTGCCGGATTTCGGCCTTGACGACACGGTGGACGTGACCGGACGCGCGCAGCGCGCCCAGCGTGGAGATGTCGGGAGCTTCAGTCACCCCAACGACGCTACGCAGCGAACGCCCGATCGGCTACGGAGTGTATGGCTTCGCGCTCAGCAAGGTGACACTCAGCGTCTTTCCGGTCGGCGTCGGGTACGACACGGTGTCGCCCTCCTTCGAGCCGGTGAGCGCCCTGCCCAGCGGCGAGGCGGAGGAGTAGACGTCCAGCTCGGTGGTGCCCGACTCCTCGCGGGAGCCGATCAGGAAGGTCTCGGTGTCGTCGTCGCCGTCGAAGCGGACGGTCACCACCATGCCGGGGCCGGCCTGCCCGGAGGTGGTCGGGGCCTCACCCACCTTGGCCTCACGCAGCAGCTGGGTGAGCTGCATGATGCGGCCCTCCTGCTTGCCCTGCTCCTCGCGGGCGGCGTGGTAGCCACCGTTCTCTTTGAGGTCGCCCTCTTCGCGGCGGTCGTTGATCTCTTGCGCCATGGCGGGCCGGTTGGCCACCAACTCCGCCAGCTCCTTCGAGAGGCGGTCGAAAGCCTCCTGGGTCAGCCAGCTCGTTGAGGAAGAGTCGGTGCTCACGGTGAAACTCCCAAATGCGGTCAATCACGGGTCTGGCAGGTGCCAGAAGCTTCAAAACGTAACACCGGCCGGGCTGGTTGGGCCACCTGGCCGCGATGCTTCCCACCCCGGCGCTCCCGTAATCCGGCAGCATCGGGGACAATGGAGCTGTGTCCGACAACTCCGCCGCTGTTCCACCCGCCGCTGTTCCACCCACCGACGCCCGTGAGCCGCTCCGGCTGATGTGCGTGCACGCCCATCCCGACGACGAGTCGAGCAAGGGCGCGGCAACCATGGCCAAGTACGTGGACGAGGGTGTCGAGGTCCTGGTGGTCAGCTGTACCGGCGGCGAGCGCGGTGACGTGCTGAACCCGGCGCTGAAGGACCGTCCCGAGATCGAGGCCAACATCCGTGAGATCCGGCGCACCGAGATGGCTCAGGCGCAGCGCATCCTGGGCGTGAAGCATCACTGGCTCGGGTTCGTCGACTCCGGCCTGCCCGAGGGCGACCCGCTGCCGCCACTGCCCGAGGGCTGCTTCGGGCTGGTTCCGCTGGCGGAGTCGACCCGGGCGCTCGTCGAGCTGGTGCGCCAGTTCCGTCCGCACGTCATGACCACCTATGACGAGAACGGCGGGTATCCGCATCCTGACCACATCATGTGCCACAACGTCTCGGTCGCGGCGTTCGAGGCGGCGGGCGACATCGAGGCGTTCCCGGATGCCGGTGACCCGTGGCAGCCGTTGAAGCTGTATTACGACGTGACGTTCACCCGCGAGCGCATCGAGGCGCTGCACAACGCCATGGTCGAGCGGAACATCGAGTCCCCGTACGAGGAGTGGATAGCCAACTGGGAGGAGCGCGCGAAGGACCGGCGCGTGCCCACCGTGACGACGAAGGTGCACTGCGCCGATCAGTTCGACCGCCGGGACGCGGCCCTGCTGGCGCACGCCACCCAGGTCGACCCGGAGGGCTGGTTCTTCAAGATCCCGCTGGACGTGCAGCGCGAGGTGTTCCCCTGGGAGCAGTTCGAGCTCGCGCGGTCGCTGGTCGACACCGACCTTCCCGAGGACGACCTGTTCGCCGGGGTGCGCGAGAAGGCCGAGAGATCGTGACCGCGCCGCTGCTGTCAGCCTCGGTCGTGCTCGCCGACTCCGACACCGGCAAGGGCAGCCCGATCGGGTTGTTCGTCCTGTTGCTGCTCGTCGTGGCGGTGTACTTCCTGTACCGCTCGATGTCGCGCCACATCCGCAGGGTGCCGCCGAGCTTCGACCGGGCGGCCACCTCTGCCGAGCAGCCGGCGGCCTCCGCTGAACAGCTGGTCGACCAGCCTACGAACGAGGAGCAGTCGCCACCACAGCCGCCACTCGCAGGTCCGCGTCCCTGAATCTGCTCAGCTGAGCCTTGTCAGTCATCGCGAACCCGCGCCCGGCCGGCCTTGAGCTCGCCCCGCTGTTTCTTTGAGTCCAGCCGGCGCTGCCGCGCCCGACGAGACGGCTTGGTGGCCCGGCGAGGTGGCGGCGGCGGAAGGAGTGCGTCCCGCAGGTAGTTCACCAGGCGTGCCCGCGCGGCGATCCGGTTCTGCAGCTGGGACCGGTGCTCCGACGCCGCGATCGTGAGCACCCCGTCGACCAGCCGTGGCGCCAGTTCCTGCAACGCCCGGGAGCGCTGCAGGTCCGTGAACGCCGCCGACCGGGCGATGTCGAAGCGCAGCTCCACCCGGCTGTCGGTGGTGTTGACCCCTTGCCCGCCGGGCCCGGACGAGCGCGAGAACCGCTCGACGAGCTCCGTGGCGGGCAGCACCAGACCGCCCGGGATGCCGCTGCCAGCCGGGACGAGCAGGTCACCGGTGGTGCTGACCCGGTCGTTGGCCGGCATCGACGGTGCCTGGTTACGGCGCGACGGGACGGGACTGCGCGTCCCGCATCCACGCCGTGATCTCGTCGGGGTCCCGGGGCAGCGACGCGGACAGGTTCACCGGTGCCCCGTCGGTGACCAGGATGTCGTCCTCGATCCGGATGCCGATGCCCCGCCATTCGGCCGGCACGGACAGGTCGTTCGGCTGGAAGTACAGGCCCGGCTCCACCGTCAGGACGTAGCCGGCGCTCAGTGCACCGTTGCGGTAGGTCTCGTCGCGCGCGGCGGCGCAGTCGTGGACGTCGATGCCCAGCATGTGGCTGACGCCGTGCAGCGTGTAGCGCCGGTGCAGGCCCGCTCCCGGGGCCTCGGGGTCCTCGGCACAGGCAACATCGGCCGTCACCGGCAGGATGCCCCACGAGTGCAGATGGTCGGCGAGTACCCACATGGCGGCCTTGTGCGCTGACAGGAACTCTGCGCCCGCCTTGACCTCGCTGATGCCGGCCTCTTGTGCCTCCAGGACGGCGTTGTAGAGCGTGCGCTGGGTGTCGCTCCACTCTCCGCCGACCGGCATGGTCCGGGTGACGTCGGCGGTGAACAGCGAATCGACCTCGACACCCATGTCGGCGAGCAGCAGTTGGCCGGCGTCCAGGTTCCCGTCGTTGCGCCACCAGTGCAGGGTCGTGGCGTGCCGGCCGGCGCCCAGGATGGAGCCGTACCCGACCTCGTTGCCCTCCATCCGGGCCCGTCGCCAGAACGTCCCTTCGAGCCAGCGCTCGCCCCGGCGGCCGCCGGCGGCGAGCACGGCCGGGATCTCGCCGACCACATCGGTGAAGCCCCGGGCCGTGGCATCGCAGGCCGCTTGAAGCTGCTCGATCTCCCAGGCGTCCTTGGTCAGGCGCAGCTCGTCGATCACCTGCTCCAGCCGTTCCGCGCGGGCGCCCGGGAGCAGGGCGTCCAGCTGCGGGTCAATGCCCCGGGGTGCTGCCACCGGGCCGCCGTACGCGCGCAGGTCCCGGGCCAGTTCGGACAGCGGGCGAACCGGCAGGTCCAGCACCGTGGCGGTGTCCTCGACGGTCGGGACGTTGCCGACCCAGAGCGCCCCGTACAGCCGGTCGGTGAAGTAGCCGGTCTCGCCGGGACCGGCGTACTCGCGAATGTAGAGAGCCGCCTCGTGCCCCGTGCCGTTCGCGGCCGGAGCCAGCACCAGGACGGCGCCCTCGACCGTCTCACCGGTCAGCCAGCTGAAGCCCGACCAGGCGCGGAACTCGTAGTCGGTGTCGTTGGCCCGCACCTTCAGCACCCCGGCCGGAACCGCCACCAGCTCGCCCGAAAAGGCGGCGGACAGGGCGGCCCGGTTGCGGGCGTAGGTGTCGGCGCCGGGTGTGACCTGACCGCTGCGGTTCGCCGGGTGCGGCATCCGGGGCGCCGCCTCCCAGTTCTCGGAGATGGCCTTGGCCAGGCCCGCGGACAGCGGGAGGTCGTGCGAGGTGGTGCCCTCGGCGTCGTCCTGCTCGGTCGTCTCGCTCAGCGGTGTCAACTCGGTGTCGGCGCTCATGAGGGCCAGTCTATGTTCGTGCCGGCCGGCGGAGTCGATAGCGTGTGAGCATGCCTGCCGAATTGAATCCGACGACCATTCGCACCGCTCCCAAGGTGGTGTTGCACGACCATCTCGACGGCGGTCTGCGCCCGCAGACGATCATCGACCTCGCCCGCTCGATCGACTACGACGACCAGTTGCCCAGTACGGACGCCGAGGAACTGGGCCAGTGGTTCATCGAGTCCGCGAGCTCGGGCTCGCTCGTGCGGTACCTGGAGACCTTCGATCACACCGTCGCCGTGATGCAGACGAGGGAGGGCCTGCACCGCGTCGCCAGCGAGTGCGCGCAGGACCTCGCCGACGACGGCGTGGTGTACGCCGAGATCCGCTGGGCACCGGAGCAGCACGTGGCGGGCGGGCTGAGCCTGTCGGAGGCGGTGGACGCGACCCTCGAAGGTTTCGCGCACGGGGTCCAGGCCGCGTCCGAGAAGGGACAGCAGATCCGGATCGGCACCCTTGCCACGGCGATGCGGCACGCCGCTCGCTCGCGTGAGATCGCCGAGCTCGCCGTGGCGTACCGGGACCGGGGAGTCGTGGGGTTCGATATCGCCGGTGCCGAGGCAGGCTTTCCGCCCACCCGCCATCTCGACGCGTTCGAGTACCTGCGACGCGAGAACTTCCATTTCACCATTCACGCCGGCGAGGCGTTCGGGTTGCCGTCGATCTGGGAAGCCATCCAGTGGTGTGGCGCGGACCGGCTCGGGCACGGCGTCCGCATCATCGACGACCTCAGCTCATCGGGCGGCACGCTGGAGGAACGGGTGTCCTCCGCTCAGCTGGGCAGGCTGGCCCAGTACGTGCGGGACAAGCGGATTCCGCTGGAGATGTGCCCGTCGTCGAATGTGCAGACCGGGGCGGCGACATCCATCGCCGCGCACCCGATCGGCCTGCTGCGCCGGCTCCATTTCAGGGTGACGGTGAACACCGACAACCGCCTGATGAGCGGGACGACGATGACTCGCGAGATGGGGCTGCTCGCTGAGGTATTCGACTACAGCTGGTCGGATCTGCAATGGCTCACGGTCAATGCCATGAAGAGTGCCTTCATTCCGTTCGATGACCGGCTGGCGATCATCAATTCCCAGATCAAGCCGGGATACACCGCGTTGAGCGTGTAGGTTCTGCCGTTCGGGTTGCCGTCAGGACTAGAGCGTTCCGGTTTCGATGTACTGCTTGGCCACGGCTGACTGCTTGCATCCCGTCCGGCGGACGGCGTCGGACAGCAGCGTGCGAGCCTCGTCCTCGGTCACGTCGGAGCGTTCCATCATCACGCCGACAGAGATGTTGATGACCCGTTCGGATTCCACCAGCGCCGCGAAGACGTATCGGGGGTCTTGCGAGGGAAAGGCGATGACCATATTGCGACGACCAATGAGAGCAAGCGCGCCCCGTTCGGGAGGATGTGGCTTGGCTCCCGTGACTCTACGCCGATTGTGGAATTACGCTGAGTGACGCCTTCTCTGGTGAGTGACCGCACTGGCTGCTGGGTCAGTCCTACGAGTACGGGTAACGCTGGTCCGGCAGCAGCGCCTCGAAGGCGGCCGCGAAGCCGAGCAGCTGCTGGTCCTGACCCCGCCGGGCGAGAACGCTGATGCCGATCGGCAAGCCGTCGACCAGTCCCGCGGGCAGGCTGATCGAGGGCGCGCCGGTCACCGCGCACAGCGACGACGTCAGCAGGCCAGGCTCTTCCAGCTCGCCGTAGCCGATGGGCCAGGCCGGTGCGTTGGTCGGAGCGATCGCGAAGTCGCAGTCAGCCAGGACCGATTCCAGTGCTCGGGCACACGAGGCGTTGGCGTCCTCGCGCGCCTTGCGGTACTTGTCGGTATCGGTGCCACCGGCAGCGGCCGTATCCCGGCAGAGCTGGAAGATCTCGTCGGAGAACCGGGACAGCTCCACATCGTCCGCGCGGTTGAAGGCGAGCAGCTCGTCCCAGTCGCGCGGATGGGCTCCCTGCCGTCCGGCGAGGTAGGCCGGCAGCTGCACGGAGAACTCCGCCACCAGCGCGTCGAACTCGGCGTCCTGGAACGGGCTCGCCAGCGCGCCCTGGGTTTCTCGCAGCGAGCAGCCGGCGTCGGCCAGCCTGGCGACGGCCGCGTCGAACACGGCGGCAACGTCGCCGACCAGTCCCGCTGGGCGCCACACCGCGATCGGCCGGTCGCCGAGGCCTGACGGCGCCACCGAGCCGGCCGAGGGCTGCCCGGACATCACCGCGTACAGGCTCGCGGCGTCCGCGACCGAGCGGGTCATCGGGCCGGCCACGTCCTGCTGGGAACTGATCGGGACAATGCCCGTGCCAGGTACCGATCCGCGGGTGGGCTTGAACCCCACCACTCCGCACACGCCCGCGGGCGAGACGATCGAGCCGTCGGTCTCGGTGCCGATCGTCAGCGGAGCCAGCCCGGCCGCGGCCGCCACGCCTGATCCGGACGAGGACCCCGAGGTATTGCGGCCGGTGTCGAAGGCGTTGCGGGTCTGGCCACCGACCGCGCTCCAGCCGCTGGTCGACGTCGTCGAGCGGAAGTTCGCCCACTCCGACAGGTTGGTCGAACCGAGCACGACCAGTCCGCTGTCGCGCAGAGCGGTCACCAGGGGAGCGTCAGCGGTGGGCGGCGAGCCGAGCAGGGCGCGCGAACCCGCGGTTCCGGGCAGCCCCACCGCCTCGATGTTGTCCTTGATCAGGATGGGAACGCCGTCCAGCTCGCCGAGCGACTTGCCGTCGGGCCGCCGGGCGTCGCTGGCTGCGGCGGCGGCTCGGGCGCCCTCGACGTCCACCGCGATGACGGCGCAGAGCTCCGGATTCAACCGCTCGATGCGTGCCAGGTAGAAGTCGGCGAGCTCGCGCGCGGAGGCGGCGCCTGAGTCCAGCAGGCGGCGTGCCTCGGCGGCGGTGAACTCGGTCGGCGGGGTCACCGGATCGCCCCGTCTTCTCCGACCACATCGGCAGCGCTGGCCCCGCCAGGAACCGCCTTACCGGCCACCGACTCACCGGCTGTGGCAGCCGCCGCGCTGCTGCCCTCCCAGCGCAGCCAGGACTCGATCCGCACCAGTGCCCGCTCCCACGACTCGGCGATCACGTCGCCGAGCCGGGACCATTCCGCGGCCCCGTCCTTGCCGTGGTAGCTCGTGTCGCCCTCGACGAGCAGCGCGTACTCGCGGGTGCCGTTCAGCAGTGAGCGGAGCTTGCCGTCCTCGCAGCAGTCCGCGATCCGTGCCGCGACGTCGACCGTGTCGGCCAGCTTGGACACCGTCTCCGGCTCCCCCTCAGCCGCCGCGAGCTCGTACACGGCGTCGAAGTCGTAATGAGCCTTGGCCGCGGGACTGAGGGCGGCCTTGCCCTTGTTCGCGAAGGACTTCCACGCCGGATGATCGGCGAGGTCGTGGTCGGGGTTGTCACCCAGCCAGGTGTTCAGCTCGTCGGCGGTGCCGAGCAGGACGATCTTGGCCCCGTCGCCGAGGAATCCCTGCCACTCCTCGCCGTCGCTGTCCTGCCACGGCGGCGCGAAGAGGGTGATGCCCGTTCGCCCGTTGGCGGTGAGGGAGACGGCGGCGATGGGGTCAACGAAGAACGGCATGGCAGCGAACTTACCGCCTCACCCTCAGATGCCCAGCGGGTGCCAGACGGTCTTGGTCTCGACGAAGGCCGTGAGCCGCGCCGTACCGGGGTCGGCGTCGAGGTCCACACCGTGCGGCGCGAACACGCGCTTGACCGTGTCGGCCGCGGCTTGCGCCAGCGGAACACGGGCGGCGGGTTCGACACCGGTCAGGTCCAGGCAGTTGACATCGCGGTGGCTGGCCAGCCACGGCGCCAGCTCCGACACCGATCCGGTGAGCAGGTTCACCACCCCACCGGGCAGATCCGAGGTCGCGATCGCCTCGGACAGCGACACCGCGGACAGCGGACGGTCCTGCGACGCGATCACGACGACGGTGTTACCCAGCGCGATCGCCGGCGCCACCACGGAGACGAACCCCAGCAGGGACGACTCCTGGGGCGCGATCATGCCGACCACTCCGGACGGCTCGGGCATCGAGAAGTTGAAATACGGTCCGGCCACCGGGTTCGCGCCACCGACGACCTGGGCATACTTGTCCGTCCAGCCGGCGTACCAGACCCACCGGTCGATTGCGGCGTCCACCTGGGTGGCCGCCTTCCCGGCGGGCACGCCCTCGGCCGCGGCGATCTCGGCGACGAACTGCTCCCGCCGTCCCTCGAGCATCTCCGCGATCCGGTACAGCACCTGGCCGCGGTTGTACGCGGTCGCCCGGGACCAGCCGCCGAACGCCTTGCGGGCCGCCGTCACCGCGTCGCGCAGGTCCTTGCGGGACGCCTGCGCCGCGTGCGCGAGCAGCTCGCCGGAGGCCGCCGTCACCGGGTACGAGCGTCCGGACTCCGAGCGGGGAAACGCCCCGCCGATGTAGAGCTTGTACGTCTTGCGGACGGCCAGCCGCTCCGGCGCCGCCGACAGCCCTTCCGGTAGGGGGGTCAGCGCGCGTGACTTACTGGGCAAGGTATGCCTCCAGCCCGTGCCGGCCACCCTCGCGGCCGAACCCGGATTCCTGATAGCCGCCGAACGGCGAGGTCGGGTCGAATCGATTGAACGTGTTGGCCCACACCACACCGGCGCGCAGCCGGTTCGCCATCCAAAGAATGAGCGAGCCCTTTTCCGTCCACACCCCGGCGGACAGCCCGTACGGCGTGTTGTTGGCCTTGTCGACCGCCTCTTGGGGAGTACGGAAGGTCAGTACGGACAGCACCGGGCCGAAGATCTCTTCCCGCGCGATCCGGTTGGCCTGGCTGACGCCGGTGAATACGGTCGGCGGAAACCAGAAGCCCTTGTCGGGAAGGGTGCACTCCGGCGACCAGCGAACCGCGCCCTCGGAGTCACCGGAGTCGGCCAGCGCGCGCACCCGGACGAGCTGGGCGGCCGAGTTGATCGCACCGATGTCGGTGTTCTTGTCCAGCGGGTCGCCCAGGCGCAGCGTGCGCAGCCGGTCCTGCAGGGCTGCGACGACCTCGTCGTGCACGGACTCCTGCACGAGCAACCGGGACCCGGCGCAGCAGACGTGGCCCTGGTTGAAGAAGATGCCGTTGACGATTCCCTCGACGGCCTGGTCGATCGCGGCGTCGTCGAAGATGATGTTTGCCGCCTTGCCGCCCAGCTCCAGCGACACCCGCTTGCCCGAGGCAGCCACCGAGCGCTGGATTGCCTTCCCCACCGCGGTCGAGCCGGTGAACGCGATCTTGTCCACGTCCGGATGGTCTACCAGGGCCTGTCCGACGGCTGGTCCGCCGGGCAGGATGTTCACCACGCCCGGCGGCAGGTCGCACTCGGCGATGATGTCGGCAAGGGTGATCGCGGTCAGCGGCGTCGTCTCGGCCGGCTTGAGCACGACCGTGTTGCCGGTGGCCAGCGCCGGCGCGATCTTCCAGGCCGCCATCAGCAGCGGGAAGTTCCACGGGATGATCTGACCGGCCACGCCGATCGAACGCGGGTTCGGCCCGTAGCCCGCGTAGCCGAGCTTGTCGGCCCAGCCGGCGTAGTAGAAGAAGTGCGCGGCGGCGGTGGGGACGTCGACGTCGCGCGATTCCTTGATCGGCTTGCCGTTGTCGAGCGTCTCGAGCACGGCCAGCTCGCGGCCCCGCTCCTGGATCGCCCGGGCGATCCGGAACAGGTACTTCGCCCGCTCGGATCCCGGCAGCCTCGACCAGGTCCCGTCATAGGCCCGGCGGGCAGCGGCCACCGCGTCGTCGACGTCGGTGGCGTCGGCCTCGGCGACTTCGGCGAGCGGCTCTTCGTCGGCGGGGTTGATGGTCTTGATGGCCTCACCGCGACCGGCCCGGAACTCGCCGTCCACGAAGATGCCGTACGACGGCTTGAGCCGCGCGATGTCGCGGGACTCCGGAGCGGGGGCGTACTCGAACGCGCTCACTGGGGACCTTTCCGATAAGTCGATAGCGTGAACCTCAGCCGAGCCACCATCAGTCGATCGAGATGTAGTCGCCGCCGTCGTAGGCGCCGGTGGACAGCTTGTGCCGTTGCTGCAACAGGTCATTGAGCAGCGAGGACGCACCGAAACGGAACTTGTCGGGGGTCAGCCACCGCTCGCCGGTCACCTCGTTCACCATGACGAGGTAGCGGATGGCCTCTTTGGTAGTGCGGATTCCGCCGGCCAGCTTCACCCCGCGCACGTCGCCGGTGCGCGCCGCGAAGTCCCGGACCGCCTGCAGCATCACCAGCGCGACCGGCGGTGTGGCGGCCGGTGAGATCTTTCCGGTGGACGTCTTGATGAAATCGCCACCGGCCAGCAGGGCTAGCCAGGACGCCCTGCGCACCGAGTCCAGGGTGGCCAGCTCGCCGGTCTCGAGGATCACCTTGAGGTGCGCCGTCCCGCAGGCGCGCTTGACGGCGGTGATCTCGTCGAAGACCCGCAGGTAGTTCCCGGACAGGAAAGCGCCACGGTCGATCACCATGTCGATCTCGGTCGCCCCATAGCTGACCGCCTCCGCCACATCGACCAGCTTGGTCTTCAGCGCCGCGCGCCCGGACGGGAACGCGGTCGCGACCGAGGCGATCTGGACGGGGCTGCCCTCGAGCGCCTCGACCGCGAACGGAACCATGTCGGGATACACGCAGACGGCGGCGACCGGCGGCGCCGTCGGGTCGCTCGGATCCGGCCGGACGGCCTTGGCGCACAGCGAGCGGACCTTGCCTGCGGTGTCCGAGCCTTCCAGGGTGGTGAGGTCGACCATCCGGATCGCGGTATCGATCGCCCACGCCTTCGCGGTGGTCTTGATGCTGCGGGTGGCCAGGGCCGCGGCGCGGCCCTCGGCGCCGACCTGGTCGACACCCGGCAGGCCGTGCAGGAAGCGGCGGAGCGTGGCGTTGTCCCGCGTGAGGTCAGACGTCTGTACCGGGAGCTGTACGGCGGTGTCAGGCGGTGTCAGGGTTGCGCTCACCGCAATATCTTAGGCCGGTGCGCTGGCTTTGCCCGACATTCGTCGGGCGGCTTCTCGTCGATAGGCTCCCGTTGGCCGATAGGCTCCCCGCGTGCAGACCGTCGTGGTAGACCATCCCATCGTCCGGACCCGCCTTTCGGTCATGCGGGACGAGACCAGCAGCAACGCCGAGTTCCGTGCCGCGCTGCGTGAGCTGTCGACACTGCTGGTGTACGAGGCCACCCGGGAGTTGCCGGTCACCGAACTGCCCGTCACCACGCCGGTCGGTCCGACGCTGGGCACCACGCTCGCCAACCCGCCGCTGCTGGTGCCGGTGTTGCGCGCCGGCCTGGGCATGGCGGAGGCCGCGTTCAACCTGCTTCCCGAGTCCCAGATGGGATTCGTGGGCCTGGCCCGCAATGAGGAGAGCCACCTGCCCGAGGCGTACATGTCCTCGCTGCCCGATACGCTCGCCGGCCGTCCGGTGCTGGTGCTGGACCCGATGCTGGCCACCGGAGGCTCGCTGGTGCACTGCTGTGGGCTGCTGGCCTCGCGGGGAGCCGCCGACATCACCGTCATCTGCGCCCTGGTCGCGCCGGAAGGGCTGGCGACCGTGGAGCGCAGTGGGCTGGCAAGCCGGCTGTTCACCGCCAGCATCGACGAGGGCCTGAACGCCAACGCCTACATCGTCCCGGGCCTCGGCGACGCCGGCGACCGGCAGTTCGGACCGCGTTAGCGGGTCCGAACGATAAGCACCGTGGACCGCGGTAGCGGGTCCGAACGATAAGCACTGTGGACCGCGTTAGCGGTCCGAACCATCAGGCACTGTGGACCGCGGTAGCGGGTCCGAACGATAAGCACTGTGGACCGCGGTAGCGGGTCTGGTATCAGCGTGCCTTTCCGCCGCTCCTCACTCCGGCCGCCTCAGCAGTCCCAGGTGCTGAGACGGTGCCGGGATGGTGCAACGAATCGGCTCGCCAGGACGTCATGAGCAGTAGCGACGTCCATGCGGCCGGGCCGGTCCACCGCAGCTGTCAGGAGTCAGCGCATGTTCGAAGAGGTTCCGCCCAGGCGGCGCGGCATTGCCGGTGTGACCGCCCGGCACGTGGTGCTGGGGCCGTTCGTCGTCGGCGGGGGTGTGCTGCTCGCGGCCATCGGCGGTTCGGTGGCAATAGCTGCCACGGTGATCACCGCCTCGACCATCCGGCTGTCGGATGTGCCGCCCCCGTCGCACCTGACGGCGCGTGCCACTGCCGCTGTTACCACCATCCCCGTCGCCACCACCCCAGCCGCCGCCGCTGTCAGGACCGCCCCAGCGGGTATAGCGCCTGGAAGCAGCCACCGCACCACGCTGGCCGGAGCGCAGCCGTTGACGGCGCCGGCTACCGATCCGTCGCGTCCGCAGTCGAGCTCCCTTGGGGTGACGCCGTCGGTCACCGGTGCGCCACCCGTCGAGTCGAGGCGGCGGCCGGTCCGAGCGCCCACGGCGACGACCGATCCACGCTCCTCGGCCGTCCTCGCCAGCGCGACCCCCTCCACGACCTCCGCCAGCGCGTCTCCGGTGTTGCCGCCGCCGGTCACCCGCCCAGAGGGCAACGCCCTGGTGTACGTCAGCGGTTACCACGCCGCGACGCGACGCATCCGGTACGAGTTCGCCGATGTCAGCACAGCGTCGGACGGCAGCACGCGCTACCGGGTCAGTTCGCCGCAGCGGTTCAGCGCGAGGATTGCGGCCTCGGTGGTCGTGATCTCCGGCGGCACGATCTGCCCACCGGCCGACAGCCGGTGCACTCCGGCGCAGCTGATCGCGGCCTCGGTGCGGGGCTTCTTCGCCGAGGTGGCCATCGACTCCAGTGGCCAGCTGCAGGCGGTGATCGAGCGGGACAGCACCGCGACGCCGGTGGCTCCGCAACGGAGCGGCGCACCGCCCTCCCCGTCAGCTCCCGCTCTGGTCGGCTCCCCGCCGGCCGCGTCATCGGTACCGTCCGCGTCATCGGTACCGTCCGCGTCGCCGAGTGCGTCTGGTCGGGGCTGAGGACTGCTGTGCCGGTGGTGCGGCAGCACGCACTTGTTATCGAGTTGATGCCGGGACCGGAAACGGTTCTGACCGGACCCGCGTTCCTCTAGCGAGACTCACTGACTCGGCCGTTCCCGCATCCGGTCGCCGCGTCGAGAAGGTAGAAGTGCATGAGCAAGCTCGCGAGCAGGTCGCTGCACGGACGGCGCCATCTTTCGATGCTGGCGGTCGCCGGCCTGATCGGGATGGTGCTGGCAGCGGGCTGTTCTACGCACGGCGGCCCGGGGTCGGCGGCGACCTCCGCGGCCCAGAATTCCAGCTCGCAGAACTCCAGCTCCCAGAACTCCAGTTCGCAGAGTTCCAGCGTGCCCGCCAGCGCCGCCAAGCCACCCTGCCAGCAGTACGCCTGCACACCACAGCCACCGGTGGCGCTGAACGCCGACTACGCCGTCCGGCTCTGGTCCAGTTCCGCGACCGCCGCCTCGGGTGTTCAGAACCTGCGGAGCACCCCGGTGCTCGAACTGGTACGGACGTCCGGCGGTACGAGTCAGCACGTCCAATGGTGGGTCGGGCGGCTGGGCTACGGCTGGACGGCCACGCTCGTCTGCGCCGCCGGCCAGCATCCGAACTGCGTGGTCTCCTCCAGCGTGGGCTCCCATGCGGGTAACGCCGAGGTGGTGCAGTTGCGCGGCTCCGCCCTGGTCAGTTCGCCGGCCACCAGCGTGACCTTCGACTCCGGCGTGCCGAGGGCGGCCGATCTGAACGGTGACGGCTACCTCGACGTCGCCGGGCTGGACAACGACTACAAGCCCAACTTCGCTACCGGACACAACTTCTGGACGACCTACCGGTTCACCGGCGGCGCGTTGCACCAGACCGGTTGCACTCCGCAGAAGTCCATTCACCAGGTCGCACCGACGGTCCTGCTGACCGGCCCCTGCCCGATGATGCCCTCGGACTGAGTTTCCAGAGCTCTCCGTCGTGGTGGTGTCAACGGGCTCGCAGGCGGTCAAGGGTAGAGGGCGTCCAAGGCCGGTGCACCTTCCCGCCCTGCTGGCGGGGGTCAGGCCCGCTGGCTCGACTTGCCTGCTCGTTCACGTCGCAGTCGCGCGACGTCGGCACGGGTCAGAGGTGCAACCTCGCCAGCCGCTAGGTGCTCATCGGCCTGATCGAGGAGCGCGGTGACCTCCGGGCTTGTGAGCCACTCTCGTTCGGTCCGTGGCACGACATCCGCAGGGGTGAGAACGAGTCGTCCGCTGACAACCTCAGCCAGGAACACCACGGGCTCACTGTCCAGACCGAGCTCCTTGCGGATGGGAGCCGCGATTACCAGCCGCCCATTAGCGGCCATCTGAAGGGTTGTGGTCGCACTCATAGTGTCTGACACTACGCCTGAATGATCGGATGGCAAAGTGGCAGAGTGGCACGCTGCTAGGGTTCGTATGTGACGGAGCCGCCTGCCTACAAGCACCTGTTCGTGACTCCCGATTTCGAGCTCTCCCTCGCATCTGAAACCACCGACGGTGCCTTCATTTTCTCTGACGAGGAGTTCGACGGCGTCATGGATGCCTTGGACATCCTGGACGCCGCGCCGACAGAGGCTCCGGGCAAGATCCGGCTGCATGCAATGCAGGTGGACCTCAAACCGTGGTGGTCAGTGACGCCACCCAAGCCTCCGGGCACAGGGGTCCGAATCATGGTGCGGCCCGAAGTTCGTGGTGGCGCTGGCGTCTGGATCGTCGGCCCCGTGACCCGCCACTACCGATTCTGATGTCGCCGCCGACTGGTCGTCGGCGAGTCGCCGGTGGGCCGACGTGACCCCAACCCCCTTCGGACACCCACTCGCGACGGTCACAGCGCGAGCGCGGTGGTGACCTCGTCGCCCAATCGGCTCAGTGCTCGGTCGGCCTGCGCTTCGCGCGCTGCCTCGTCGGCGGCTGCGTCGGCGCCGAGCACCAGCTCCAGGTAGGCCTTGCACTTGGGCTCGGTGCCTGAGGGACGCACGACCACCCGGCCGCCGGAGAACCGCAGGATGAGCACGTCGTTGTCCGGAGCAAGGTCTATGACGGTCACCGCGCTGCTCAGCAGCTGCGCGGGCGGATTGCCGCGTAACCGGCTCATGGCGGCGCTGATGTCAGCCACGTCGGCCAGCCGCCAGGACAGCTGCCGGGTGGCGTGCAGTCCGTACTCGGCCGCCAGTTCCGCCAGCCGCCGCGGCAGCGAGGAGCCCTCGGCCTTGAGGCTGGCCGCCAGCTCCGCGATCAGCAGTGCCGCCGAGATTCCGTCCTTGTCCCGCACCAGCGAGGGCGCCACCGCGTAGCCGAGCGCCTCCTCGTAGCCGAACACCAGGTCCGGTGCCGCACGGGAGATCCACTTGAATCCGGTGAGGGTCTCAGCGAACGGCACGCCATGCTTGGCCGCCATCGACGAGAGCAGCGTGGAGGACACGACGGTGGTCGCATAGGTGCCACGGACCCCGTTGCGCAGTAGCCAGTCCGCCAGCAGGGCACCGACCTCGTCCCCGCGCAACATTCGCCACCCGGCACTATCCGAGCTGGAACCGGCGGCGTCCGGGAACGGCACGCCCACGGCGCACCGGTCGGCGTCCGGGTCGTTGGCAATGATCAGGTCGGCGTGTCGCTCGCGGGCCAGCGCCAGGGCGAGGTCCATCGCGCCCGGTTCCTCGGGGTTCGGAAAGGCCACCGTGGAGAAGTCGGGATCGGGCTCCGCCTGCTCGGGAACCTCGACGGGTGCGGCGAACCCGGCCGCGGCGAACACCGCCCGGACGACGGACGCGCCCACCCCGTGCATCGACGTGTGCACGATGTCCAGCTCGCGTGGGGTATCCGGCCGCACGAGGCCAGCGATGGCGTTCACGTAGTCAGAGACGAGGGATTCGTCGATGGTGTGAAAGCTCTCGGCCAGGGCTATCGCGCGTACGGGTGGCACCGCCCGGATGTGCGCCTCGATGTCGCGGTCCATCGGCGAGACGATCTGGGCGCCGTCACCGGCGTACACCTTGTAGCCGTTGTCCCGCGGCGGATTGTGTGACGCGGTCACCATGATCCCGGCTACCGCGCCCAGCCGCTGGACTGCGAAGGCGAGCAGCGGGGTGGGCAGCATCCGGGGCAGCAGCCTGGCATCGAAGCCGGCTGCGGCGAAGATCGCGGCGGAGTCGCGGGCGAAGGACTGCGACCCGTGCCGGCCGTCGTAGCCGATCACCACGATGCCGCCGGCCTTTCCGGCATCGATCAGCTGGGCGGCGAGCCCGGCAGCGGCCCGCCGGACCACCGCGGTGTTCATGCCATTGGGGCCTTCTCGCAGTGGGCCACGCAAGCCGGCGGTGCCGAACGTCAGCGGGCCGGCGAACCGCTCGGCCAACTCAGCGGCGGCGGCCTCGTCCCCGGCTTCGGCGCGGTCCAGCAACGACCGCAGCCGGCCGGCCGCGTCCTCGTCCGGATCGTCGGCGATCCAGTCCCGCACCTGGGCCGACAGCTCGACCGACCGTTCGACCGCGTGGTCGGTAGCCATCAGGACCTCTTCCCCGCGGCGTCCAGGATTTCAGCTATGCCGAAAGCCGAATGGGTGAAACCGCCACCCACGAAGGCATCCACGGCGCCCGCGTTTCCCGGATCGGATCGGTGCTGGCTGGCGTCGTCCATCGGGTGGTAGCCCAAGGCCTCGCCGGCGGCCAGCGACCACCACCGGTGACGGTTGTTCGACACGCCCCAGACTTGGGCGAAGGTGAGATCTTCACTGCGCAGGCAGGCGTCCACCAGCCGCGCGCAGTCACCCGGCGACAGCCAGGTCGCCAGCGCCCGGTCGTCCGGTGGCGCGTCGGCGAAGGTCCCGATCCGCAAGCAGGCAACCCGCATGCCGTAGCGCTCGACGTAGTAGCGGCCCAGCGCCTCGCCGAACACCTTGCTGACGCCGTACAGGGTGTCCGGTCGAGCGGGGGTGTCGGCGGCCAGTTCGGTCGTGCCGTGCGGGGTGAAACCGACCGCGTGGTTCGAGGATGCGTAGACGACCCGGGCCACCCCGGCCCGGCGGGCAGCCTCGAACAGCTGGTACACACCCTCGATGTTGGAGTCCCGCACGGTGGGCCACGGCGCCTCGGTGGGCTGGCCGGCCAGGTGCACGACGGCGTCGACTCCGGCCATCGCGCGATCCAGGGCAGCGAGGTCGCTGAGGTCCGCGACGATCTCGTCCGTGTCCGATGGTGCAGAGTCCGATGGCGCAGAGTCCGATGGTGCAGAGGAGGCCGAGGAACCGGAGGGCGGCTCGGCGGGCACCCGGTCCAGGCACCGCAGCTTCCAGCCGAGTTCGGGCAGCGAGACCCGCAGGGACGTGCCGATCCGGCCGCTCGAGCCGGTGAGCAGGATCGTCACAGCCGGGCCACCAGTTCGCCGAGCAGGCCACCCGCCCGGGTGGCCGCCGCCTTGCCCGCGGCCAGCACCTCTTCGTGATTCAGCGGCTGCCCGGTCATGCCCGCGGCCAGGTTGGTGACCAGTGAGATGCCGAGCACCTCGCACCCTTCGGCGCGGGCCGCGATGGCCTCGAGCACGGTCGACATGCCGACCAGGTCGGCGCCCATCGTCCGGGCCATCCGCACCTCGGCGGGAGTCTCGTAATGCGGTCCGGGGAACTGGGCGTACACGCCCTCGGCCAGCGACGGGTCGATGTCGCGCATCAACTGGCGTAGCCGTAGCGAGTACAGATCGGTGAGGTCGACGAATCGCGGCCCGACGAGCGGGGACGTTGCGGTCAAATTCAGGTGGTCCGAGATGAGCACCGGATCGCCGACCGACATGTCCTGGCGCAACCCGCCGCAGCCGTTGGTCAGCACGGTGACCGAGCACCCGGCAGCGGCTGCGACCCGGACGCCGTGCACCACCGCGGCCACGCCCCGGCCCTCGTAGAAGTGGGTGCGGCCGAGGAAGGCGAGTACCCGCTTGCCGTGCACCTCCAGTGACCGGATGACACCCGCATGCCCCGCCACCGCCGGCGGCAGGAAGCCGGGCAGGTCGGTAGTGGGAAACTCCAGATCCGCCGAGGCGAGGGAGCCGAGCGCGTCCACCGCCGGAAGCCAGCCGGAGCCGAGAACGAGCGCGACATCGTGCCGTGCCGCGCCGGTTCTCGCAGCCAGCGCCTTGGCGGCCGCGCGCGCCGCCTGCTGGGGATCTGAGGTATCGGAGGTCTCGGTCACGGGGGATGAGCCTAGTGGCGAGACTTGCCCCACGCCCAGCGCCCGGCGAAGCGGACACACCTCTAACATTCGCGCTATGACGGCGCCCCCGGCACATCTCGATCTCGCGGCTGACTTCCCGGCAGCGTCGCGTGCGCAGTGGCAGGAGTTGGTCGCGGCCGTGCTGACCAAGTCGGGCCGTCCGGTGCCTTCCGACGCCCCGCCCGAGACGGCTCTGGCCGCGCGGAATTACGACGGTATCGAGATCGCTCCGCTCTACACCGCGGCCGATGCGCCGGCGGGTTCCGCCGGCGTGCCGGGCAGCCCGCCGTTCACCCGTGGCGCTACCGCCGAGGGTGCCGCCCGCACCGGCTGGGACGTACGCGCACGGCACCTCGACCCCGACCCGCTCGCTGCCAACCGCGCCGTTCTGGACGACCTGCGCAACGGCGTCTCGTCACTGTGGCTGGTGCTCGGCGGCAGCGGAAATCACAGTGCCGGGCTGACCGCCGCGGACTTGCCCCGAGTGCTCGACGGCGTCCATCTCGATCTCGCCCCGATCGTCCTGGACGCCGGTCCGGATTCCCGTGCGGCAGCCGAGACCCTGCTGCGGCTGGCGGCCGATCACGGCACCCCGGCGACCGACCTGACTGGCTCGCTCGGCGGCGACCCGATCGGGTACGCGGCCCGGACCGGCTCGACACCCGACCTCACCCTGGTCGTCGACCTCGCCGGGCTGGCCGCGGGCCATCCCAAGCTGCGTCCGGTGACCGTGGACGCCACCGTCTACTCCGACGCGGGCGGCGGCGACGGTGACGAGCTCGCTATCAGCGTGGCGGTGGGGGTGGCCTACCTTCGGGCGCTGACCGACGCGGGGGTACCGCTCGACGCCGCACTGGGCATGATCGAGTTTCGCTATGCGGTGTCGGCGGACCAGTTCGCCTCGATCGCCAAGCTGCGGGCCGCGCGCCGGGTCTGGAACCGCGTCGGTGAGCTGAGCGGCGCCGCCGGCGAGGACCGCGGCCAGCAACAGCATGCCGTCACCGCGGCCTCGATGCTGACCCGCCGCGATCCCTGGGTGAACCTGCTCCGGACGACCATCGGCTGCTTCGCCGCCGCCGTCGGGGGCGCTCAGGCCATCACCGTGGCGCCGTTCGACTCCGCGCTGGGGCTGCCGGACGACTTCGGCCGCCGGATCGCCCGCAACACCTCCGCCGTGCTGCACGACGAGGCCAGCCTCGCGCGGGTGATCGACCCTGCCGGTGGCTCCTGGTACGTCGAATCGCTCACCGAGCGGCTGGCCGAGGCGGCGTGGCAGAAGTTCACCGCGCTGGAGCGAGCCGGTGGAGCGGTGGCCGCACTGGAATCCGGTGCGATAGCGAGCCTGCTGGCAAGCACCCGGCAACGTCGCCAGGACGACATCGCGCACCGCCGGACGCCGATTACCGGCGTCAGTGAGTACGCCGTCAACTCCGAGACCTTGCTCAGCCGCCGGCCGGCTCCGGCCGCGCCGTCCGGTGGGTTGCCGCGGCTGCGGGCGGCGGAGCCGTTCGAGGCGCTGCGCGATGCGAGTGACGCCTGGCTGGCCTCGACCGGAGCCCGGCCGCGGGTGTTCCTGGCTGCCCTCGGGCCGGTCGCGGCCCACACCGGGCGGTTGAGCTTCACCCGCAACCTGCTGGGTGCCGGCGGCTTGGAACCGGTGGTGGCAACCGGCGAGCTGGCCGACCTGCTGGCGGGATTCGCGGCCAGCGGTGCGGTGGTGGCGTGCCTGTGCTCCTCGGACCGGATCTATGCCGGCGAGGCCAGCGCTGCCGCTACGGCCCTGAAGGCGGCCGGCGCCCGGACGGTGTGGATAGCCGGCAGTCCCGACCTGCTGGTCAGGGACGGCTCTGGAGAACAGTCCGGCGCGATCGACGCCGCGCTGTACTCGGGGTGCGACGCGGTCGCGGTCCTGCGCTCGATGCTCAGCGATGTGGGGGTACCGGTGTGATTCCCGACTTCAGCAACCTACCCCTCGGCCCTGCCAGTACATCGGGGGAAAGTACATCGGGGGAAGCCAGAACAGCTGAGTCCGGCGTCCCGCACTGGGCGACGCCCGAGGGCATCGACGTCGCCCCGCTGTACACCGGGGCCGACCTGGTCGACGTCGACTTTCTCGACACCTATCCCGGCATCGCGCCGTTCCTGCGCGGTCCGTACCCGACGATGTACGTCAACCAGCCGTGGACGATCCGCCAGTACGCGGGGTTCTCCACCGCGGCGGAGTCGAACGCGTTCTACCGCCGCAACCTGGCAGCCGGTCAGAAGGGGCTGTCCGTCGCCTTCGACCTGCCCACGCACCGGGGCTATGACAGCGACAACCCGCGGGTGATCGGCGACGTCGGCATGGCCGGTGTCGCCATCGACTCGATCTATGACATGCGCGAGCTGTTCAGCGGCATCCCGCTGGACCGGATGAGCGTGTCGATGACCATGAACGGCGCGGTACTGCCCGTCCTGGCGCTGTTCGTGGTCGCGGCCGAGGAGCAGGGTGTGGCGGCGGAGCAGCTGACCGGCACCATCCAGAACGACATCCTCAAGGAGTTCATGGTCCGCAACACCTATATCTATCCGCCCACTCCGTCCATGACCATCATCAGCGACATCTTCGCGTACACGTCCGCGCGGATGCCCCGGTACAACTCCATCTCGATCTCCGGCTACCACATCCAGGAAGCGGGCGCGACGGCCGATCTGGAGCTGGCATACACCCTCGCCGACGGCGTGGAGTACATCCGGGCCGGCCTGGCCGCGGGCATGGACATCGACGCCTTCGCACCCCGGCTGTCGTTCTTCTGGGCCATCGGCATGAACTTTTTCATGGAGGTGGCCAAGCTCAGAGCGGCCCGTTTGCTGTGGGCGAAACTGCTGCGACAGTTCGATCCCCGCAACCCCAAGTCCCTGTCGTTGCGAACCCATTCTCAAACGTCCGGCTGGTCGCTGACCGCCCAGGACGTCTTCAACAACGCCGTCCGGACCTGCGTCGAGGCGATGGCCGCAACCCAGGGCCACACCCAGTCGCTGCACACCAATGCCCTGGACGAGGCGCTGGCGCTGCCGACGGACTTCTCGGCGCGGATCGCGCGCAACACTCAGCTGCTGCTGCAGCAGGAGTCCGGAACCACTCAGGTCATCGATCCATGGGGTGGCAGCGCCTACGTCGAGAAGCTCACCTACGACCTTGCGCGGCGCGCCTGGGGCCACATCCAGGAGGTCGATAAGGCCGGTGGGATGGCCGCGGCGATCGAGCTGGGCCTGCCGAAGCTACGTATCGAAGAGGCCGCCGCCCGGACGCAGGCCAGAATCGATTCGGGTCGCCAGCCGGTGATCGGCGTGAACAAGTATCGGCTGGCGCAGGAGGAGGATCTGGACGTCCTCAAGATCGACAACTCCGCCGTCCGGCAGTCGCAGGCGGAGAAGCTGCGGCGGCTGCGTGAGGACCGCGACCCGTCCGAGGTCGAGGCGAGGCTGGCTGCGCTGACCCGCGCGGCGAAGGCCGCGGCGGACGGCAGCCGACCGGCCGGGCTGGAGCAGAACCTGCTTACGCTGGCCATCGACGCCGCCCGTGCGAAGGCCACCGTCGGCGAGATCTCGGACGCGTTGGAGAAGGTGTACGGCCGGCACGCGAGCCAGATCCGAACCATCTCCGGTGTCTACAGCGAAGAGGCGGGCAAGGTGAGTGCGATCGACGAGGCCCGGGCGGCCACCGACAGGTTCTCCGACGACCACGGCCGCAGGCCGCGCATCCTGGTCGCGAAGATGGGGCAGGACGGCCACGATCGCGGCCAGAAGGTGATTGCCACGGCGTTCGCGGACCTCGGCTTCGACGTCGACGTCGGCCCGCTGTTCCAGACGCCGGCCGAGGTCGCGCGCCAGGCCGTCGAGGCCGACGTGCACGTCGTCGGGGTGAACTCCCTCGCCGCCGGCCACCTGACGCTGGTGCCGGCACTGCGGGATGAGCTTGCGGCGTATGGGCGTTCGGACATCCTCATCGTCGTGGGCGGCGTGATCCCGCGGCAGGACTTCGACGAGCTGCACGCGGCCGGAGCGGCGGCCATCTACCCGCCGGGCACCGTGATCGCGACGGCGGCGCTGGACCTGCTGGCGTTGCTGAACGCTCAGCAGTCCGACGGCTGATGGGCGGTCTCGCTGAGCGGGTGCTCGCCGGCGACCGGGCGGCGGTGGCCCGCGCGATCACGCTGGTGGAATCGCGGCGGGCCGACCACCGCGAGCAGGCGCAGCAGCTGTTGAAGGAGCTGCTGCCGCATACCGGCGGAGCCCAGCGGGTCGGCATCACCGGCGTGCCCGGCGTCGGCAAGTCGACCTTCATCGACACCCTCGGCAGCAACCTCACGGCACGGGGTCACCGGGTGGCGGTGCTGGCCGTCGACCCGTCCTCGACCCGCAGCCGGGGCAGCATCCTCGGCGACAAGACCCGGATGACCCGGCTGGCAGCCGATCCGGCCGCGTTCGTGCGGCCCTCGCCCAGCTCAGGCACGCTCGGCGGGGTCGCCAAGGCGACGCGCGAAACGCTGCTGATCATGGAGGGGGCCGGGTATGACGTGGTGCTCGTCGAGACGGTCGGCGTGGGGCAGTCGGAGTACCTGGTAGCGGACATGGTCGACACGTTCGTCTTCCTGACGCTGGCCCGCACCGGCGACCAGTTGCAGGGCATGAAGCGCGGCATTCTTGAGATCGCCGACGTCATCGCGGTGAACAAGGCGGACGGCCCGCACGAGGACGAGTCGCAGCGGGCGGCGCGCGAGCTGTCCGGAGCGCTGCGACTGCTGCGTGGCAGCCGGGACGAGTGGCAGGCACCCATTCTGACCTGCAGCGCGCTGAACAACACCGGCCTGGAGCGGGTGTGGAAGCACGTGTGCCGCCATCGCGACAAGCTGGTGGCCGAGGGCCGGTTCGCCGAGCTTCGGCGTCAGCAGCTGGTGGAGTGGACCCGCGCGATGGTCGCCGATCGGCTGCTGGACCAGCTGAACGCACCTGGAAACCGCGAGGTCGTCGAGGCGTGCGAGCGGGCGGTGCTGGCCGGGGAGCTGACCGCCGACCAGGCCGCGAGCCGGATCCTGGCCGCCGTGAACAGCACCGCCGTGGACGGCACTGCCTGAGCAGTGGACCGATACGCGAACCGGGCCGTCCCGTGAGGCGGCTAAGGTTTCGGCGTGCAGATGGCAACGCTTCACGACCACGCGGTGGACTGGCTGGCAGGCAACGACGCCGAGCTGGTGAACTGGCGGCGTGATCTGCACGCCCATCCCGAGATCGCCTACGCCGAGCACCGGACGACCGAGCGGATCGTCGCCCTGCTGACCAGCTTCGGGCTCGAGCCGAAGCCGCTGTCGATCGGCACCGGGGTCGTCTGCGATATCGGCGCCGGCCCGGAGTTCGTGGCCCTGCGGGCTGACATCGACGCGCTGCCCCTGCCGGATTCCAAGACCGTGGAGTACGCGTCTCAGAACCCGGGCAGCTGCCACGCCTGCGGCCACGACGCCCACACCGCGATCCTGCTGGGTGTGGCCGCCACCCTGGCGCGGGCGCAGCCGCTCGCTGGTTCCGTCCGGCTGATCTTCCAGCCGGCTGAGGAGCGGATGCCCGGCGGTGCGGAAGCTGTCGTCGATGAGGGCGGTCTGGCCGGTGTCAGCTCGATGTTCGCGCTGCACTGCGATCCGAAGCTGGACGCCGGGCAGGTGGGCCTGCGCGTCGGCCCCATCACCGCGTCGTTCAATCAGATCGAGATCCGGCTCAGTGGTCCGGGCGGTCACACGGCCCGTCCGCACCTCACCGTTGACGTCGTCTACGCCCTGGGCAAGCTCATCACCGAGCTGCCGGGGCTGCTGTCGCGGCGGGTGGACCCGCGCTCGGCGGTGTCCCTGGTGTGGGGCGCGGTGAATGCCGGGGCCGCCGCGAACGCGATCCCACCGACCGGCATCCTGCGCGGCACCTTGCGGATGCTCGATGGGCAGCTGTGGAACCAGCTCGAAGGCGTGGTCCGGGAGCTTGCCGAGCAGACCGTCGCGGCCACGAACGTCAAGATCGAGATCGACTACGACTCCGGCGTTCCGGCGGTGACGAACGACGGTGCCCTGGTCGCGATCCAGACCCGGGCGGCGCTGGCCGCGTTCGGGCCGCACGCGGTGTCCGACACCCCGCAGTCCATGGGCGGCGAGGACTTCGCCTGGTACCTGCAGACCGTGCCCGGCTCGCTGGCCAGGCTCGGGGTTCGCTCACCCGGCGGCCAGAGCGGCGACCTGCACCAGTCAAGCTTCGACATCGACGAGGACGCGCTGGCGGTCGGCGTCCGGTTCACCACCGCGATCCTCGACCAGCTGTTCGACGAGGCCGCGGCCGAGAGCCCGTCTGCGGACTGACTTCCAGGCGTGACGGGCCGTCAGGCGCCGATGGAGCGACAGGGTCGACCGCGTAACTCATTCACGTAGTCGGCCGGCGCGCCGGCGGCCTCCGCGCCCTCGGCGATCAGGCCGAGGTAACGCGCCGAGGGCAGGCCGCCCTCGTAGCCGTTGAGGACGTACGTCCACGCGAGCACGTCGCGGTCCAGGGTGGAAACCCGCAGCCGGGACGTCCGGTAGAGGCCTGAGTCGGCACTCTCCCACTTGTCGAGCGCGACCCGGTCTGCCGCGGTGATGTCGTACAGCGCCACGAAGACCGACGCTCCGGGCTCTTCGACGAGCGTGGCGAGCGAGCCTTCCCAGCCGAGGTCCTCGCCACCGAAGGTCAGCCGCCAGTTCGGTAGCCAGCCGGTGCCGGCGAACGGCGAGTGCGGGCATCTGCTGCGCATCTGGGACGGGTCCATGTTCGATCCGTACGCGGCGTAGAGGGGCACGGTAGGCGAGCGTACCGACTGCCCGTCTCGGCCCTGTCAGCCCCGGCCGGCTCAGCGCTCCGCGCAAGGAGGGACAATGGCCGTCGTGACACGTATCGCGATTGTCGGAGGCGGCCCTGCCGGATACGAGGCCGCCCAGGTCGCGGCCGAGCTCGGCGCGGACGTCACGGTGATCGAGTCCGACGGGGTCGGCGGCGCCTGCGTGCTGTACGACTGCGTTCCGTCGAAGACGTTGATCGCGACGTCGGAGAAGGTGACCGCCTTCCGTGATGCCCCCACCCTCGGGGTGTGCGCGCAGGCAGCCAGCGACGTCAGCGTGCAGCTGTCGGTGGTGAACCACCGGGTGCTGGCGCTTGCGGCGAACCAGTCCGCCGACATCCGCACGCGACTGCTGCGCCAGGGCGTCACCGTCGTGCTCGGCCGGGCGCGCTTCACCGAGGCGCAGCCGGGACGGACGTTCGCCCTCGAGGTGATCGAGCACGAGTCCGAAGAGTCCGGCCCCCCTGCCACCCGGCAGGTCGAGGCCGATGTGGTGCTGATCGCCACCGGCGGCACGCCTCGGGTGCTGCCCGGAGCCGAGCCGGACGGCGAGCGCATCCTGTCCTGGCGTCAGGTCTATGACCTCGACGAGCTGCCCAGCCACCTCATCGTCGTGGGCTCGGGGGTCACCGGAGCCGAGTTCGCCTCCGCCTACAGCGAGATGGGCGCGCCCGTCACGCTCGTTTCCAGCCGCGAGAAGGTCCTTCCCGGTGAGGACCCGGACGCGGCGGACGTCATTGAGAAGGTGTTCACCGCGCGCGGCGGAGCGCTCATGAAGCAGGCCCGCGCGCAGAAGGTCGAGCGCACCGGGGACGGTGTCGAGGTCCAGTTGACCGACGGCCGGACGGTGTCGGGCTCACACGTGCTGATGTGCGTCGGGTCGGTTCCGAACACCGCCGACCTGGGCCTGGAGAATGTCGGTCTGGACCTGACCGACTCCGGCTTCATCTCCGTCGACCGGGTGTCGCGAACGCGGGTTCCGGGCATCTACGCCGCCGGTGACTGCACCGGCGTGCTGCTGCTGGCCTCGGTCGCGGCGATGCAGGGCCGGGTGGCGATGTGGCACGCGCTCGGGCAGGCCGTCCAGCCGCTGCGGCTCAAGACCGTGGCGGCCAACGTCTTCACCCATCCCGAGATCGCCACCGTCGGCATCGGGCACGCGGCCGTCACGTCCGGCGCGGTGCCGGCCCGGACCGTGCTGCTGCCACTGGCCGGCAACGCCCGCGCCAAGATGCAGGGCGTCGCCGAGGGTTTCGTGAAGATGTACTGCCGCCCCGCGACCGGGGTGGTGATCGGCGGGTCGGTGGTGGCCCCGCAGGCTTCCGAGCTGATCCAGCCGATCGCGATGGCGGTGCAGCTGGGTCTGACCGTCAACGAACTCGCCGCCACCTTCACCGTCTACCCGTCCATCTCGGGCTCGGTGACCGAGGCTGCTCGTCAGCTCATGCATTCCGACGATCTGGATTAGAGGAACCCATGGACGTCTCGCCTGAACAGATAGCGAAATCCCGACGGACCATCAAGGCCGCCGGGGTTTTCGCCGACAACTCCGACGCCATCGTCAGTCACGTCACCGAGCTTCCCGAGGATCACGTGGTGGTCGCCGTGGTGACCGAGGATCACGTCTTCGCGGGGGTGCACCACGTCTCGCGCACCGAACTCGTCGAGCGGGTGCCGGCACTCGAGGGCGAGAACGGCTGGGCGATGGTGTTCTCCCAGGGCGCCGACAGCGACCACGTCGAGGCGCGGACGAGTGAGATGGTCGCGCTGGCCCGCAAGCGGATCGAGATGATCGAGCGGATCGCCGCGCGCCGGGACAGCTGAGGACGCCGTTCGTTCCGGTTCTCGGACGGCAGCGGCGGCGCCTGTGCGGGGCCGTGGGCGCCTGAGCTGCAGACGCTGCCGCTGCGCCGGTACCCGCGTGAGCCGTCGCGCCGCGAGAGTTTGTGGAATGGAATCCGACCTGCGATAGTTCCTTCAACAATAGTTGAACACTAAATCAGATAGGAGTCAGTCATGACCCTCGCAGCAACGATCCCCGGTTACATCGTCGGAACCTGGACCATCGACGCCACCCACTCGGACGTCTCGTTCTCGGTTCGCCACATGATGGTCAGCAAGGTCAAGGGCCGCTTCGGCTCCTTCTCCGGCAGCATCGTCACCGCCCCGAATCCGGCCGACTCGACCGTCACTGCCGAGATCGACCTGAGCTCGATCGACACCAACAACGCCCAGCGCGACGGGCACGTGCGCTCCGCCGACTTCTTCGAGGTCGAGAAGTACCCGAGCATGACGTTCACCTCGACCTCGCTCGAAGGCGCCGGTGACGACTACCTGGTGCGCGGCGACCTGACGCTCAAGGGCATCACGAAGAACATCGCGCTCAAGGTCGAGCTCAACGGCATCGGCCCGGACGCCTACGGCGGCACCCGCGCCGGCTTCACCGTCACCACCGAGATCAGCCGCAAGGAGTTCGGCGTCGACATCGACATGCCGATGGACGGTGGTGGCGTGGTCATCGGCGACAAGATCACCATTACCCTCGAGATCGAGGCCGTGCTCAACCAGGCCTGAGCCCAGCGCTCACCCTGATCGACCGCGGACGGCGGGCCGGTGCTTTCCAGCACCGACCCGCCGTTTCAGCGTTCGCGCCTCAGCACGATGAATCAGTCCTTGATCTCGCAGATGACCGAGCCGGATGTCACCACGGCACCTGGCTCGGCGCCGAGCCCGGTGATCGTGCCGGACTTGTGCGCGTTCAGCGGCTGCTCCATCTTCATCGCCTCCAGCACCACGATCAGGTCACCGGCAGCGACCGTGTCGCCGTCGCTGACCGCGACCTTGACGATGGTTCCCTGCATCGGGGCGGCCAGCGCGTCGCCGGACACCGCAGCACCGGCGCGCTTGGACGACGATCGCTTGGGGGCGGCCTTCTTCGCCGAGGTTGCCGGGGAGCCGATGCCGAATCCAGCCGGCAGTGACACCTCGATGCGCTTGCCGCCCACCTCGACGACCACGCTCTGGCGCGGCTCGTCCGCGCCGGTCCCGTCGGCCGCACCGCCGGTGAACGCGGGAATCTGGTTGTCGAACTCGGTCTCGATCCACCTGGTGAACACGGTGAACGGCGCGCCGGCTGCGGGTGCGAAGGCCGGGTCGCGTACGACGGCGCGGTGAAACGGCAGTGCGGTCGCCATGCCGTCCACGGTGAACTCGTCCAGGGCTCGCCGGGCCCGGGCCAGCGCCTCGTCCCGGGTCTCGCCCCAGACGATCAGCTTGGCCAGCAGCGAGTCGAAGGCGCCGCCGATCACCGAGTCACCCTCGATGCCGGAGTCGACCCGGACACCGGGCCCGGCCGGTTCCCGGTACGTGGTGACCGTGCCGGGTGCTGGCAGGAAGTTGCGTCCCGGGTCCTCGCCGTTGATCCGGAACTCGATCGCGTGGCCGCGCGGCTCCGGGTCCTCGGTGTGGCGCAGCGGTTCCCCGTCCGCGATCCGGAACTGCTCGCGCACCAGGTCCAGCCCCGTCGTCTCTTCCGACACCGGATGCTCGACCTGCAACCGGGTGTTCACCTCGAGAAAGCTGATCACGCCGTCGCTGCCGACCAGGTACTCCACGGTGCCGGCGCCGGTGTAGTTGGCCTCACGGCAGATCGCCTTGGCCGAGGAGTGGATGCGCTCGCGCTGGTCGTCGGTCAGGAACGGTGCCGGTGCCTCTTCCACCAGCTTCTGGTTGCGGCGCTGCAGTGAGCAGTCCCGGGTGCCGACCACGAGAACGTTGCCGTGGGTGTCGGCCAGCACCTGCGCCTCGACGTGCCGGGACCGGTCGAGGTAGCGCTCGACGAAGCACTCGCCCCGGCCGAAGGCGCTGACCGCCTCGCGGACCGCGCTGGCATACAGCTCGGGGATCTCGTCGAACGTCCGGGCGATCTTCAGTCCGCGGCCACCACCGCCGAAGGCAGCCTTGATGGCGACCGGCAGGCCGTACTCCTGCGCGAAGGCCAGCACCTCGTCGGGGCCGCTGACCGGGTCCTTGGTGCCGGGGACCAGCGGCGCGCCCGCCCGCAAGGCGATGTGGCGGGCGGTCACCTTGTCGCCGAGATCGCGGATTGCCTGCGGTGACGGACCGATCCAGGTGAGACCGGCCAGTCCGACGGCCTCGGCGAAGTCGGCGTTCTCGCTCAGGAACCCGTAGCCCGGGTGCACCGCGTCGGCACCGGACCGGACGGCCGCGTCGATCACCTTCTCGATCACCAGGTAGGAATCCCCGGGTGTGGTGCCGCCGAGCGCGAAGGCCTCATCCGCCATCCGGACGTGCAGGGCGTCCCGGTCGGGCTCGGCGTAGATCGCCACCGAGCCGAGACCGGCGTCCTTGGCCGCCCGAATGACCCGGACGGCGATCTCGCCCCGATTGGCGATAAGCACCTTGCGCATGTTTTCCTCCTGATGCGGCCGGGCAACCTCGCCGGCGGTTCTTGCGCACGTTACCGATAGCCCACTCCCGCTGCTCTGCAGTGTCGCGCGTCCCACTCCCGGAATCAGTTCAGCCCAGCTCGTCCAGTCGCTGCCGGCACTGGGCAGCCACGTCACCGACCTCGCTGAGGGTTCGCGCCAGGTCACGCTGGCGCGCCTGCAGGTCGGTGGTGATCTCACCGAGCCTGGCCAGCAGCGTCTCGAGCTGCCGCCGCTCGGATGAGGCGGCACCGTCGTACATGTCGACGATCTCGCGAATCTCGGACAGTGACATGCCGAAGCGCTTGCCGCGCAGGATCAACCGCAGCCGAGCGCGGTCGCGGTGGTCATAGACCCGGGAGGTGCCCGCGCGGGCGGGCGTCACGAGCCCCTCGGCCTCGTAGAAGCGCAGGGTTCGGGTCGTCACGCCAAGCTCGTCGGCGAGTTTCCCCACCGTCCAGGTCCGCGAGGCTTCCGTCGTAGAGGGCACCCGGTTATAGTCCTTAACGTTGACGTAAACGTCAACCATCGCCGGTGCCGTCCTGGGAGTGGACATGTCGTTCGAGTTGTCAGCCGACCACGAGCTGTTCCGCAAGGTCGTCCGGGACTTCGCCGAGTCCGAGGTCGCCCCGCACGTGGCCCAGTGGGACCGCGACCATCACTTTCCGACCGAACTGATTCCCAAGATGGGTGAGCTGGGGTTGTTCGGTCTGGTCGTGCCCGAGCAGTACGGCGGCGCCGTGGCCGCGGACGCGGGCAAGGGCGAGAACTTCACGTCCCTGTGCATCGCCATCGAAGAGCTCGGACGGGTGGACCAGTCGATCGGGATCACCCTGTCGGCCGGAGTCGGCCTGGGCATCAACCCGATCCTGACGTTCGGCAACGACGAGCAGAAGCAGCGTTGGCTGCCCGATCTGGTGGCCGGACGCACCCTCGCCGCGTTCGGGTTGACCGAGCCGGAGGCCGGCTCCGATGCCGGCGCGACCCGCACCAAGGCCGAACTGGTCGATGCCGAGTGGGTTGTCAACGGCGCCAAGTCGTTCATCACGAACTCCGGAACCGACATCACCTCAGTCGTCACGGTCACCGCACGCACCGGCACCGTCGACGGCAAGCCGCAGATCTCGGCGATCCTGGTGCCCAGTGGCACTCCCGGCTTCGAGGTGCAGCCGCCCTACGACAAGCTGGGCTGGCGCATCTCTGACACCCACGGCCTGATCTTCGACGACTGCCACGTGCCACAGTCGAGCCTGGTGGGCACCGAGGGGGCGGGCTTCAAGCAGTTCCTGGCAATCCTGGACGACGGCCGGATCGCGATCTCGGCACTCGCCGTCGGACTGGCCCAGGCCTGCCTGGAGCAGTCCATCCGCTACTCCAAGGAGCGGCACACCTTCGGAAAGCCGATCGGCGCGCGCCAGGCCATCGCGTTCGCGATCAGCGACCTGGCTGTGGCGGTCGAGGGAGCCCGCACGCTGACCTACAAGGCAGCGTGGCTCAAGGATGCCGGCCGCTCCGTGAAAGAGGTCAAGCAGGCCGCGGCCATCGCCAAGCTGTACTCGACCGAGGCGGCGGTGTCCGCGACCCGGGTCGCCACCCAGGTCTTCGGCGGCTACGGCTTCATGGAGGAATACCCGGTGGCGCGCTTCTACCGCGACGCCAAGATTCTCGAGATCGGTGAGGGAACCTCTGAGGTGCAGCGGATGGTCATCGCCCGCGGCCTCGGACTGCCCGTCGAATAGCCTTCGCGGCGCGGCGACCCGCGACCGAGCAACCCCCCCGTAACGAGAGGACGTAGCAGGTGAGCGACGCCGACAAGGTGAAAGCAGCGCGGGAGCTGACGATGGCGCCCGCGGCGAAGGCTGCCGCCAAGCTCGCCGGAGCCAACAAGCTCTACGTCCGCGACCGGATCGCGCTGCTGTTCGACGACGGCTCCTTCGTCGAGGACTCCCAGTTGGCCAACGCGACCGCGATGGGACTGCCTGCCGACGGCGTCGTCACCGGACAGGGCCTGGTCGACGGTCGGCCCTGCCTCGTGGTCGCGAATGACCCGACCGTGAAAGCCGGTTCGTGGGGCGCCCGGACGGTCGAGAAGATCATCCGGATCACCGAGCGGGCATTGGCCGAGGAGCTCCCGATCTTCTGGCTGATCGATTCGGCCGGCGCCCGGATCACCGACCAGGTGGCGTTGTTTCCCGGTCGTCGCGGCGCAGGGCGCATCTTTCACAACCAGGTCGCGCTGTCGGGCAAGGTGCCCCAGATCTGCTGCCTGTTCGGGCCCTCGGCGGCGGGCGGCGCCTACATCCCGGCCTTCTGCGACATCGTCATCATGGTCGAGGCGAACGCGTCGATGTACCTCGGCTCGCCCCGGATGGCCGAGATGGTCGTCGGCGAGAAGGTCACACTGGAAGAGATGGGTGGCGCCAGGATGCACGCCACCGTCTCGGGCTGTGGTGACAATCTCGCCACCGACGACGCCGACGCCATCGAGCAGGCGAAGCTGTTCTTCTCCTACTTCCCGCTCAACTGGCGGATGGCCACCCCTACCTACGAGTCCGAGCCGCCGCCGTGGGAGCTGACCGACGATGTGGTCCCGATCGCCGAGTCGATGCCCTTCGACATGCACCTGATCATCGACGGCCTGATCGACGCCGACTCGTTCTTCGAGGTGAAACCTGAGTTCGCCGCCGAGCTGATCACCGGGCTGGGCCGGATCGACGGCCGGCCGGTCGGCGTGGTGGCGAACAACTCGGCGGTGCGCGGCGGGGTGCTGTTCACCGACTCCGCGGACAAGGCCGCCCGCTTCATCTGGCTGTGCGATGCGTTCAACATCGAGCTGCTCTATCTTGCCGACGTGCCGGGGTTCATGATCGGCTCCGAGGTCGAGCGCCAGGGCATCATCCGGCACGGCGCGAAGATGATCACCGCCGTGTCCGAGGCCAACGTCCCGCAGCTGTCGGTGCTGGTGCGCAAGGCCTACGGCGCCGGGCTCTACGCGATGGACGGTCCCGGCTTCATGCCCGACGCCTGCATCGCGCTGCCCACCGCCCGGGTCGCCGTGATGGGACCCGAGGCGGCCGTCAATGCCGTGTACGCCAACAAGATCGCCGAGATCGCGGACGAGGAGGAGCGGTCCCAGTTCGTCAAGGCCAAGCGTGCGGAGTACGAGGAGGACGTCGACCTGCTCCGGCTGGCATCGGACCTGGTGATCGACGTCATCCTGAACCCGTCCGAGCTCCGGGCCGAGATCAGCAGGCGCTTCGCCGCACTGGCCGGCAAGGCCAGGCCCCTGGCCGACAAGCGGCACGGCGTCCCACCGGTCTGACCCGTCGGCTAGCAGCCGGCAGCGGGCTCGGCCGGCAGGGTGACGCTGATCAGAGTCGCGGCAGGTCCGCCAGGGTGTACCCGAGATCGAGAATGAGCTTGCGCAACAAGGGCAACGACAGTCCCACCACGTTGTGATGATCGCCCTCGACGCGGTCGACGAACCAGCCACCGAGGCCGTCGATGGTGAATGCCCCGGCAACCGCGAGCGGTTCACCGGTGGCCACGTAGGCCTCGATCTCGTCGTCGGAGGGCTGGGCGAAGTACACCGTGGTGCTCGCGACAGCCTCGGCGGCGGCTGGGTCTACCGCTGAGTTCGTTCGTGACGACCCGACGTCGAGAAGGGTGTGACCGGTGTGCAGTACCCCGGACCGGCCGCGCATCCGCTTCCAGCGGGCGACTGCCTCAGCTGCCGAGGCGGGCTTGCCCAGCACCTGTCCGTCGAATTCGAGCATCGAGTCGCAGCCCAGCACCAGCACCCCGCCGGTCTGCGCATCGGCGACGGCGGTGGCCTTGGCACGTGCCAGCGCCTGCACGAGTTCGGCCGGCGACGGGGCGGTGATGGCGTCCTCGTCCACGCCCGAGACCAGAACCTCAGGTTCGATGCCCGCCGACTGCAGGGTCTGTAGCCGGGCGGGGGAGGCCGAGGCCAGCACGAAGCGCACGGCGTCGAGGTTAGCGTTCCGAACTCGACGAAGGCAGAGCGGCTAGCCCAGCTTGAGCGAGCGCCCGATGATCTCTTTCATGATCTCGGTCGTGCCGCCGTAGATCCGGGTAACCCGCGCGTCGGCGTACGCGCGTGCGATCGGGTATTCCTGCATGTAGCCGTAACCGCCATGCAGCTGCAGGCACTTGTCGACCACCCGGCCCTGCAGCTCGGTGGCCCACCACTTCGCCTTCGCGGCGTCCTCGACGGTGAGATCACCGGTTCCGAGTGCGTCGATGCACCGGTCGACGTAGGCCTGCGTCACGTCCACCTCGGTCGCGACCTCGGCGAGCACGAAGCGGGTGTTCTGCAGCGTGCCGATCGAGCTGCCGAACGCCTTGCGCTCCCGGACGTAACTGGTCGTCCATTCCAGCGCCGCCCGGGCGCCGGCCACGCCCGCGATCGCGATCGACATCCGCTCCTGCGGCAGGTTGGACACCAGGCCGAGGAACCCGTGGCCCACCTCGCCGAGGATGTTCTCCTTCGGAATCCGGACGTCGGTGAAGGACAGCTCGGCGGTGTCCTGCGAGTGCAGGCCGAGCTTGTCCAGGTTGCGCCCGCGCTCGAAGCCGGGCATGCCCCGCTCGATGATCACCAGCGTCAGGCCCTTGTGCTTCTCGGGTGAGGTCCGCACCGCGGTGATGACCAGGTCGGCGTTGATGCCGTTGGTGATGAACGTCTTCGAGCCGTTGACGATCAGGTCGGTGCCGTCGGCGACGGCCGAGGTCCGGATGCCCGCGAGATCGGAGCCGGCACCCGGCTCGGTCATCGCGATCGCGGTGATCAGCTCACCCGAGGCGATGCCGGGCAGCCAGCGCTGCTTCTGCTCGTCCGTGCAGTAGTGCAGGAAGTACGGCATGCAGATGTCGTTGTGCAGGGTGACGCCCAGGCCCGCACCGCCCACGCCGGCCAGCATCAGCTCCTCGCCGAGCACCTGGTTGAAGCGGAAGTCGGTCACGCCCCCGCCGCCGTACTCCTCGGGGATCTGCATGCCGAGAAAGCCGTTCGCGCCGGCCGCACTGAACAGCTCGCGTGGCGCCAGGCCGGCCCGCTCCCAGGAGGTGTAGTCCGGCAGCATCTCTTTGGCGATGAAGGTCCGGACGGCATCGCCGAAGGCGAGGTGGTCGGAGTCGAAGTGCTTGCGCTGCATGGCGGGGCTCCTGAACGGTGGCCTGGCGGGTGGCCCCAGGGACAGGAGCCGATGCTATGACGTCCTACTATCTCTCGTTCCAGGGGCCGAGGCAAAGCCGATACGGTATGCGCCGTGACGACGACACACGCAGACCTCGGGGTCATCGGCGGTTCCGGCTTCTATTCACTGCTCACCGACGCCGAGTCGATCAAGGTCGAGACACCCTATGGGAACCCGAGCGACGAGCTGGCCGTCGGCGTGCTGGCCGGCCGGCGAGTGGCCTTCCTGCCCCGGCACGGTGCCGGCCACCGCTTCCCGCCGCACCGGGTGCCCTACCGGGCCAACCTCTGGGCGCTGCGCTCGATCGGCGTGCGCCAGATCGTCGCCGCCTCGGCGGTCGGGTCACTCCGGCCTGAGCTCGGACCCGGATCGCTCGTGGTGCCCGACCAGATCCTGGACCGGACCTGGGGACGCCCGTCCACCTACAGCGATTCCGACGACGGCGTCTCGCACCTGCCGTTCGCCGATCCGTACTGCCCGACCGGACGCTCCGCCGCGCGGGCCGCCGCGGCGTCCGGCGGCGTTCCGCTCACCGAGAGCGGCACACTGCTGGTCATCAACGGCCCACGCTTCTCGACCCGGGCCGAGTCGGTGGACCACCAGCGCAGCGGTGGCACCATCATCGGCATGACCGGCATGCCCGAGGCGGCACTGGCCCGCGAGCTGGCGCTGTGCTTCACCTCGCTGTGCCTGGTCACCGACCATGACGCCGGCGTCGAGGCGGGACACGGCGTCACCCACGCCGAGGTGCTGGCCACCTTCGCCGACAACCTGCCGAGGTTGCGCGAACTGCTGGTGGCCACCCTGTCGAAGCTGCCCCCGGAACAGGGCGACTGCAGCTGCGGCCAGGTGTACGCCGGCCTGCCGGCTGCCTTCGACCTGCCGTAGCGACCGCCACGCGTAGCGTTTTTCCGGCTGTGCGCTTTACCGCCGGACGTCGCCGCCGGGTGTCACCCAGCAGGCTGATGCCCGGTCAGTGCCAGGCCGATGCGCGCCAGGCACCCGGCCCGGGTGGCACCGGTCGGCGCAGCCGCAGCGACGGATCGGCCCAGCCGCCCGCCGGAGCAACCGATGGCGCGGTGTGGCCCGCGTCGGCGACCGCGGCCAGCACGACGGCCAGCGCCGCGATCTCCTCAGGGGTCGGGTTGCCCGAGACCACGCGCAGCGCCGGGCGTTGCTCGACGGGCGGATTCGCGGACGCCACGATGTCCGTGTCGTTCACAGCGGCATGTTCCCATGCTTCTTCGGCGGCAGAGATTGTCGTTTGTTCTTCAGGATGCGCAGCGAACGCACGATCATGGCCCGCGTCTGCGACGGCGGGATGACGGTGTCGACGTAACCGCGCTCGGCGGCGACGTAGGGGTTGACGAGGGTGTCCTCGTACTCGCGCACCAGCTCGGCGCGCAGCGCCTCCTGAGCCGCCCGATCACCGGCCAGATCGGTCAGCCGCTTGCGGTGCAGGATGTTGGCCGCGCCCTGGGCGCCCATCACGGCGATCTGCGCGGTAGGCCACGCGAGGTTGACGTCGGCTCCGAGGTGCTTGGACCCCATCACGTCATAGGCACCGCCGAAGGCCTTGCGGGTGATCACGGTGATCTTGGGAACGGTGGCCTCGCCGTAGGCGTAGAGCAGCTTGGCGCCGCGCCGGATGATGCCCTGCCACTCCTGGTCCGTGCCGGGCAGGAAGCCCGGGACGTCGACGAGGGTCAGCACCGGAATGTTGAAGGCGTCGCAGGTCCGGACGAAGCGGGCCGCCTTCTCGGAGGCGTCGATGTCCAGGCAGCCGGCGAACTGCATCGGCTGGTTGCCCACCACGCCGATCGGCTGGCCCTCGACCCGACCGAAGCCGCAGATGATGTTGGGCGCGAACAGGGCATGTACCTCGAGGAATTCGCCGTCGTCGACCAATCGCTCGATGACGCCGTGCATGTCGTAGGGCTGGTTGACCGAGTCGGGAACGAAGGTGTCGAGAAAGAGGTCCTCGGACGTGACGTCGAGATCGGCCGGCGCGTCGAACACCGGTGGCAGGTCCAGATTGTTGCTCGGCAGGTAGGACAGCAGTGCCTTGACGTAGTCGATCGCGTCCTGCTCGTCGGCGCCCAGGTAGTGCGCGTTGCCCGACGTGGTGTTGTGCACCCGGCCACCGCCGAGGTCCTCCATGCTGACGTCCTCGCCGGTGACCGTCTTGATGACGTCCGGCCCGGTGATGAACATCTGCGAGGTCTTGTCGACCATGATGACGAAGTCGGTGAGCGCGGGGGAGTAGACGTGACCGCCCGCGGCCGCGCCCATGATCAACGAGATCTGCGGGATCACGCCCGAGGCCAGCACATTGCGGTAGAAGATGTCGCCGTACAGCCCCAGCGACACCACACCCTCCTGGATGCGGGCGCCGCCGCCCTCGTTGATGCCGATCAGTGGGCAGCCGGTCTTGAGCGCGAACTCCTGGATCTTGACGATCTTCTCGCCGTACACCTCGCCGAGGGCACCACCGAAGACGGTTCCGTCCTGGCTGAACACGCACACCTGGCGACCGTCGACGGTGCCGTATCCGATCACCACGCCATCGCCGTACGGCCGGTTCGCCTCGAGGCCGAACATCGTGGAACGGTGCCTGGCCAGCTCGTCGAACTCCACGAACGAGCCGTCGTCGAGCAGCATCGCGACCCGCTCCCGGGCGGTGTGCTTGCCCTTGGCGTGCTGCTTCTCGACCGCCCGTGCCGAGCCGACGTGCACCGCCTCGTCGTAGCGGCGCTCCAGTTCGGCGAGCTTGGCCGCGGTGCTGTGGGAATCGCTGCCGGCCGGCGTCGCACCGGTACCGGCTGGTGTGGCGGACTCAGCGCTCATGGCCCGGAGCCTAACCCGGTGGCACGTTCTCAGATCGGAAGGTGATCCAGTTCGCGGGCGTCACAATGGTGCCATGACCGACGTCGAGAGCATCGAGCCGGGTCGGGAGCCGCTGAACCCGGCTGAGTTGGCCGACACCACCTCCGGCTGGCGGGTCGAGGTGGTTGCCGAAACCGGGTCCACCAATGCAGACCTGCTGGCGCGTGCCGAGACGTCGGAGACCGGCGTCGTCCGGGTGGCGGAGTTGCAGACGGGCGGCCGGGGACGGCTGGAGCGCAGCTGGATCTCCCCACCCGGCGCTGGCCTGACCTTCTCACTGCTGGTGCGGCCGGACACCGACGTCCGCGGCTGGGGTTGGCTGCCGCTGCTCACCGGTCTGGCGCTGGCACAGGCGATCGGCCCGCAGGCGCGGTTGAAGTGGCCGAATGACCTGCTGCTCGGACCGGAGGGCGGCAAGGCTGCGGGCATCCTGGTGCAGAGCAGCGGATCGGCGGTTGTCATCGGTGTCGGTCTCAATGTGACGACGACGGCTGCCGAGCTGCCCGTTCCGACCGCCACTTCCCTTGCACTGCAGGGGATAGACGAACGGGACCGGGCGGTGATCCTGCGCGCCTTCCTGGCTGAATTCGACGCCCGGTACGCCGCCTGGCTGGCGGAGTCGGGCGACGCCGGCCGCAGTGGGCTGGCTGCGGCGTACCGGCAGGCCTGCGCGACCCTGGGCAGCGAGGTGTCGGTGCAGTTGCCCGCCAGCACGCTGCGGGGTCTGGCGGTCGACATCGATCCGGCCGGCCGGCTGCTGGTCCGTCCCGAGGGCCGGCCGGGGGCGATCGCGCTCGCCGCGGGCGATGTCACCCACCTGCGGGATGCCGCTCGCTAACGTGGGGCCGACCGGTTCCCGACCGCCGAGGAGTGGAGCGCAGGGTGCCCTATCCAGACAAGCTGCTCGCCGACGATGAAGAGATCGTCGAGCACCTGCACCCGCACTGGCTCACGGTCGCTCCGGCGGTGGCGGCGTTCATCGTCATCTGTGCGGCCGCGGGGGTCGGCATCGCGCTGGCACCCAGGGCCGGCGACGCGAGCCAGGTCGTGTTGCCCCTGGTGCTGGTGGGTGCCCTCGTGCTGCTGCTGTGGCTGACACTCGCCCCGGTCATCAGGCGGCAGTCGACCCACTACGTGATCACCACCCGGCGGGTGCTGATCCGCCGTGGCGTGCTGCGGCACGTCGGCCGCGACATCATGCTGGGGCGGATCACCGACGTGGGCTACGAGCAGACCCTCGCGGACCGGATCGTGCGGTCGGGCACGTTGCACATCGAGTCCGCCGGCGAGAACGGTCAAGAGACGCTGGTCGACATCCCGCATGCCAACCAGGTGCAGCAGACGCTCAATCGACTCATCGCCGACGATTCCGGTTGGCGTCAGCACTACCGGCCGAGGGACTGAACACCGTCAATGCCGCGCTCCGGCGAAAACACCGATCGCTCAGATCCAGCCGCGTTCGGCCGCGCGCGCCCCGGTCTCGAACCGGCTGCGGGTGCCCAGCATCTTCATCAGCCGGGACATCATCCGGCGCACGGTTCGCAGCGAGACGTCGAGCCGGCGCGCTACCGCCTCGTCGGTGAAGCCCGAGGCGAGCATCTTCAACACCGCCAGCTCGGTGGCGCTCAGCTCGCTGGCGGGCGTGGCGTCCGGTTCCGCCTCAGCCGAACCGAAGGGCAGCGCGCCGGACCAGACCTGTTCGAAGTGGTCGATCAGTACCGAGAGCACACCCTCGCTGCGAATCACCATCACCCGCCGGGGCTCGGCCACGTCGACGGGCAGCACCGCGACCCGTGCGTCGAACACCACCATGAAGCTCGGCAGCACCGGCGTGACCCGGACGTCGGCGCCACCGGCGATCAGCTGCCGGACATAACCGGTGCCGTCGGCGCTGTTGTTGATGCTGTCCAGATAGAGCGTCCGCCGCTTCACTTGGGGTTTGATGCGGTCTGTGTCGACGGCACGGCAGACGTCCATCGCTCCGGTAGAGAAGACACCGGGGCGGAATGACAGGATCTCGCTCTGGGCCCCGGCGGTGAGATTCTCCAGCTGGTCGTGACCGTCATCGATGGTGTCGATGATCTCGGTCTCGCCTTTGCTGCGAGCCGCTCGCCACTGCGCGTAGTCGGCCGCCAGGCTGTTGATCGCGCGCCGGGTCTCGTCCACCTCGCGGTAGCGCTTGACGAGATCTGCCTCGTGCTTGTCGAGCAGTGCGGCCAGGCCAACCTCCGGGCTGACCGATCGGTGAGCACCCGGATGTTTCGGTGAGGGCCGCACCAGCGAGAGTCGTTCGAGATTGCCCAGCGCCCGGCAGATCGCCTCGGACGAGGTGTTGAGGTGGTCCGCGAGGTCGTCCGGGGCGCGGTGCGGCGTCTGGAGCAGGATTTGGTAGACGGCAGCATCCACCTCGCCCAGGCCCAACACGTTGAGCTTGGACGTGCGCGCGCTCGAGTAGGCGGCATGGTCATTCATGGGTGCCTCATCTAACTGGACAGTTACTAGCGGAGCCTGCTTATTGTGATACATATACCCCGGTAATTCCACGTTTGGCCGGATATAAATACTTGTATTCGCAATGACATATCTCGGGAAGTTCTGCCGTGACTGCCGGTCGGGACAAAAGGTGCGTCACTGACTGAATCTATGCATAAGACCGCCACGGATCACGGTGAATCGCAAGATACGGCCCCGGTCGGGTGCGAGGGGTACTAGTGGAATGGCAGTCACAGTCAAGGGGTTGTCAGAAACATGACAACTATTGGAATTATCGGCGCCGGTAATATCGGCGGGCAGCTCGCTCGATTGGCGCTGGCGAACGGATACGACGTCGTTCTCAGCAACTCGCGTGGCCCCGAGACGCTGACCGGCTTGGTGGCGGAACTCGGCACCGCGGTATCCGGCCAGTCCGGGAACCGGCCGACGGTTCGCGCGGCGACCGCCGAAGGCGCAGGCGAGGCGGGTGACCTCGTGGTGGTGACCATCCCGTTGAAGAACTACCGCGACGTTCCGGTGGCACCGCTGGCCGGCAAGGTCGTGATCGACACCAACAATTACTACCCGGAGCGCGACGGGCGTATCCCGGAGCTGGACGACGAGAGCACCACCACCGCGGAGCTCAGCCAGCGGCACCTGCCCACGTCGAAGGTTGTCAAGGCCTTCAACAACATCATGGCCGCGGACCTGACCGAGGAGGGGACTCCCGCGGGCACCGCGAACCGCAGGACGCTACCCATAGCCGGGGACGACGAGGACGCGAAGGCCACCGTTGCGGCACTGGTCGAGCGGTTCGGCTTCGACGTGGTGGACGCCGGGCCGCTGTCCGAGGGATGGCGCTTCCAGCGCGACACGCCCGCCTACGTCGTGCGGCAGAACTCCGATGAACTCACCGGGAACCTGGCGGCGGCCAGGCGATACCGCGACATGTGAGCAACTGAGGACCGAGACGGATCAGGAGTGCGTGACCGTCCCGAACGTCACCGCCGTGGACCAGATGGCCTGGTAGCGAACGCCGTCAGCCGGGGTGGCCGCTGAGTAGATCTTGTTCGCACCGGCGTACACGGCGACGTGGTAGACGCTGCCCGAACTGGTGTGGAAGAACACCAGGTCACCGGCCAGCGCGCGGGCCTGCGTCAGCGAGCGCACCAGCTGCGCCTGGCCGGCGGCGTTGTGCGGCAGCGTGATGTCGGCCGCCTCGTGGTAGACGTAACTGGTCAGGCCGGAGCAGTCGAAGCCGGTCGCGGGTGAGGCGCCGCCGTCGGCGTAGCGATAACCGACGTAGCGGGCCGCGTCCTCGGCGATCTTCTGGTTGGTGGTGAGGGTCGAGCCGATGGTGACCGTCGCGCAGCCGAGCTGGGGGTTGGCCGACCCGGCGCCGATGTTCATGGCGTACGCGCACACCGTGTGCCGTCCGGCGGTCAGCGTCCGCACGCTGACGAACTGGTGTCCGCCGGAGATGTGGTACTTCGTGTTCACTGCCGCGTAGGCACGGTTGGCGGGCACCGACACCGTGCTGGTGCCATCGACGGTGGTATGCGCGGCGAGCGCGGTCTTGCTGCTGTTGGGGTCGAACGCCCAGCCGGTGATGGTCGCCTTCGTGCCGGCGACCTGGACCGGCGAGATGGAACCGATCGGATTGTTCGGGTCGACGATGGTCCGCGACGCGCAGCCCAGGGTAACCGATGCACCGGCGCCGACGTTGGAGGCCAGCGCGCAGACGGTGTGCGTGCCGTAGCCGGTGCGCACGGTCACCTTGTAGCCGGTGACCGGGCCGGTGTGATGCGCTGCCGCGACGTCGGGGCGGCGGATGTTGGCTGTGGTCCGGGACACGGCCCTGCCGTCGACGCGGATCTCGATGATGAGCGCCCGGCGGAGAGCATCCGGGTCAGCGGCCCACCCGGCGGCGGTCATGGTCGTCGTTGAGACCGAGGCCGTCAGGGAGTCGAGGCGGCCGAAGGGATCGTGCGAGGTGGCGGCCTGTGCCGACGATGCTGCCGCGAGGCCGACGGCGGCTGCCGTGAGGGAGGCTGCGCTGGTGAGTAAGGCCAGTCTTGCTGTCCGTCCGAGCTGTGCCGTCGGCTTCGTATGGCGGGTCATCGATCGGTCTGCCTCTCGCTGCTGTAGTCGGTGCTGTGGATAGGTGCTGCAGTCGGTGCTGTAGTCGGTGCTGTAGATGGTGCGAAACCGCCGTCCGGGAGCGGCGGCGGCGGCGAGCGGGTGGCAACGACAGCAGTCGTGGCCGCGAATCACAACGCTGTGACTCAGACATTAGGCATAGCCGCACAACAGAAAGTCGATCACGCAGTCCTGTCGACTCCCTTACTCTCAAGATCGGAGCGACCTGCGAGACCTTACCGGTTCCGCAACACTCGGTATACGGAAACGTTATTAACTTTGGTCGAGCTCGATGCCGAATCGGTGCAATGCGGACGTAGGGTTACCGTGCGCAGCGTCGGTCGGTGTGCGCCAGGATTGATCGCTGCGCCGCGCCTGGCGGCCCGCTGGCCGACACCGACCTGTGGGACAAGTGGGCACGCTACGGTGCGGACGTTCTCGCCACGGTCGCGGGGCTCGACTGGGACACCGCGCCGGACCGTGTTGGGCGCCGCGTCGGCTTGACCGGGTGCACCGTGCCCGGACCGCCTCGGCAGGTCAGCAGGTGGCCGGTCCACCGGCTTCCGCACCCGCAACCCGGTCGACCGGTGCGTCCGCGTCGGCCAGTCCGAACCATCGCTCGAGTTCGAGGGCCACGCCGTCGTCCTCTGCGGCCGCGGTTACCGCGTCAGCAGCGTCACGGACCTCCTGGGGCGCCTGTCCGACCGCCACGCCTCGGCCGGCCCAGCGCAGCATCTCGATGTCGTTGCGCCCGTCGCCGATGGCGAGCACGTCGACCGCGGTCAGTCCGAGCTCGCCGCAGACGTACCGTAGGCCGGACGTCTTGGTAACGTCGACGGCCGTGAGATCCAGCCATGCCGTCCAGCCGACGGAGTGGTCCGCGTTCGGCAGGTCGAGCTCGGCGGCCAGGCGCGCGAACTCCTCCGGAGTCGCGGCCGGGTCCCGGATGATTACTCGATTCGCTGGCTGCGCGATGATCTCGGCGAGCTTGGTCACGATCATCTCACCGGGCAGCTCACCGGCCGGAAAGCGACCGGTTAGGCGATAACCCAGCTCATGCTCGACCGCCACCAGAGCGGACGGACACCGATCAACGAATGCCCGCACCGCCGGACCCGCATCGAAACTCTCCCGATACACGACTTCCAACGGTGAATAGCGGCACACCACCGACCCGTTACTGGCCACCATCCACATCCGTTCGCCGTTCTGGCCGACGAGCCGAAGGCGATCCACGACGCGCGTGATGCCGTGCGGCGAACGACCGGAGCAGAGCACGACGTGGGCGCCGGCGTCCAGGGCGCCCTGCAATGCTCGGCCTAACCTACTGCCGGGTGGCTCCGGCGCCTGCTCTTCGACCTCGGCCCACGCCGGGAGCGTGCCGTCGACGTCGATCGCCACGAGCCGCGGCCGCCATTCCTGTCGTGTCACGGTTCATACTCTCCAAGTCCGAGGTGCCAGACGGGGTGTCCGCCGATCACGGCCGATCGACGAGCGTGCCCAACAGGGTGGCCAGTGATACGGGTGCGTCCCCCGCCATCACCGCGGCAAGCGCGGATCCCAGGGTGACGGAGCCGGAGCGCCCGGTCCCGAAGACCTTGTCGTAGCCACGCGGCGTCACCCCGCAGAACGGCGCGACATGGACCTTGGCCGGTGTCGTGCCGTCGAGCGTGATGGCGTCCGCGTGGAACGGATAGTGCGCTGCGTCGGCGTGGCCGAGAAAGCGGACCGTCGACACACCGCTGATGATGAGCTGCCGCAGGCACTGGCGGCACGGAGGCCGGGTGACCACGGCCTCACAGCCCACGACGGCGGCGCCGTGTCGGGTCGCCGACGCCAGGGCCGCCAACTCGGCGTGGACCACCCTGCCCAGGCTCTCCAACGTCTGCGCGGCGCGGTGGTGACTCGGCAGGTCGCCGTCCAGGTGATCAAGGAAACGCGCGGCCAACGACGTCAAGTCGCCGAACTCCGCACCCCGTTCTCCCTGGGTGTACTGCAGGACGGATTGGACCAGTGCCATCTTCGACGTCCAGGCCGGGTCCATGCCGTTGTGCACGTCACGGGCGTCGTCGGGGGAGTCCGCCCAGTACTGCCCACCGCCCGCACGAGGAACCTCGTTGGCTCCCAACGCCACGACGTCCCCGACGCCGTCGAGAAGGGCGCAACCGACGCCACCGCGCAGGCCGGCGGACCGACTCGCCTGTGCCTCCGCGAGAAACAGCGCCAGCTCGTACCGGTTGGGCCGTAGCTCCGGCCCGCCGACGAGCGTTGCGACCGCGGGGTCGAGCCCGGACCGGACGCCAAGCGTCAGGTCGACGACGAAGTCGGTCGCGGCCAACGCGAGGTTCTGCTCCGGCGGCTCGTCGGAGCAGGCCCACAGACGGAAGTCGGGCCCGAGGAAAGTATCGAGGACACGGGACCACTCGCGCGGGTTCGCCAACGTCGCTACGACGACGTCGTACTTCTGCATTTCTCGCACCAGGCGGTCGAGAACCGGCGGGATCACTGCGAAGCCGGATTCGACCGAAGCCGAAGCCGGGTCGACGAGCTCTGCGTCGTCCGAGACGGAAAGGCCTCGCTCGCGAAGCACCTCGCGCAAGGCTCCCAGCGCAAGCTCACTGAGCCGGGTAGTCAGGGCCACCACGACGGTCACGACGTGATCACGCCGTCGTGGCCGGTCGGAGAACGCCGGACGTAAGGTCCGTGCCCGGCCGCCGGTGGAGAAATTGGCCGAGATCGTCCGGCCCGACCCACCGGCCCCTGTCAACCAGCCGCTGGCCCCGGAGGTAGACCGCGTGGACGGAACCGCGCAAGGTCACGCTCTCGAACGCCGAGTGGTCGACGTTCATGTGGTGATCCTTGGCGCCGGTGGGCGTCACCCCGTTCGGATCGAGGATGGTGAAGTCGGCGTGCGATCCGGGCTCCAGCGATCCCTTCTCGGGGGAAAGGCCGAACAGGCGCGCCGGGGACGTCGCTGTGACATCCACGAAGCGCGATAGCGACAGCCTTCCGCGAAGCGCGGCGTCATAGATCAGCGGTACGCGATATTCGATCCCGGCGATTCCGCCGGGCAGCTTCGAGAAGTCTCGCTGATCCGGGGAGAACAGCGTGGACCGGCAGAACGGGCAGTGGTCGGACGACACGACAGACAGATCGCCCGCCGACAGGGCCCACCACAGCCGGTCGCGATGTTCCCGGGTGCGCAGCGGTGGCGCACAGACGAAGTCGGTGCCTTCCTCCCAGGGACGGTCGAGCTCGGCGACGTCGAGGTAGAGATAGTGCGGGCAGGTCTCGGCGAAGACGGGAAGTCCGCGTCTGCGGGCGTCCGCGATGGCGTCCAGCGCCTCAGCGGACGACACGTGGACGAAATAGAGAGTCGGCATTCCGGCGAGCTCCGCCAGGAAAATGGCCCGGCGAGTGGCCTCGCCCTCCACGGCCGGTGGCGCGGTCCTGGCGTGCCAAGGCAGCGAGACGTGTCCACGGTCCCGGGCACGGCGCCTGAGGAACTCCATCGCCAGGCCGTTCTCTGCGTGCACCATAACCGTGAGGCCGAGACCGGCGGCGTGCTCCATCGCGTTGAGCAGTTGGGTGTCGTCGCTGTAGAGATCGCCCGGGAAGGCCATGAACAGCTTGATGCTCGGAACCCCGGCCGCCATGAGCTTCTCGAACTGCGCGAGTGAGGACTCCCGAACGTCGCCGACGATCTGATGGAACCCGTAGTCGACCGCGCAGCGTCCGCGGGCGCGCGCACCGGCGTCTTGGAGCCTCTCCAGCAGATCCTCCCCGGGGCCTTGGCGAACGAAGTCAACCACCGTCGTAGTGCCGCCGAAGGCGGCCGCCCTGGTGCCCGTCACGAAGTCGTCCGCGGTCGAGATGCCCGCGACGACGGTCTCCAGGTGCGTGTGTACGTCGACGAAACCGGGCGCCACGTGCATTCCCGTGGCGTCGATGACCTCGTCGGCAGCGGTCACCGTCCCCAGCGCACACCACGATGTGACGAGGCCGTCGCGCATCACCAGGTCCAGAACGTGTGCCCCCGATACGGACAGGACCGTGCCGCCCCGCACGACCGATGTGGTCATCGGTCGACACCGTCGCCGTGCCGCACGTCGGCCAGCAGACGCGCGGCATCGACATCGATTTCTCGCGTGGCAACGAGGGCACGAACGAACTCTTCCTCCCGGGCAAGGAATACCCGGCGATTACGACGCAGCACGTTGATGATCGTCGCGACGTTCCGGGTGGGTGTGTTGGTAACGCTGCGCAGCAGGCCGTCCTGACTGAGCTGGTGCAGGTTCGATGCCACCGACTGGGTGGTGGCGAAGCGCATCGGGATAGAAATGTTGCCCTCAGTCAGCGTCTCGACTTCGTGCAGCCAGAACGGCGGTATGTAGAGGATTTCCCCCGCCGAAAGGATTCCCTCGTAACGGACCTCGCCGTCCCAGTCAGGAGTGGCCGCCGTACTGAGCTCGGGCGCGGGGGAAAGGTCGAAACGCTCGCTCGCCTGCCAATTCTGCTGGACGCTGACGGCGTCGAGCGGATGGATGAGCGTATAACGTTTCGAGCCGCGCACCTGGATCAGGAAGCTGTGCCACCAGTCGTGGTGGGCAGGGGTGACGTTGCCGGTCTGACTGAACCAGACACCGGTGGCGGCGGCCTCGTACTCGACGCCGACATCCGGCACCACGAAGTCCTGCGCCAGCTCGTCGAAGCCAGGCGACTCAGCCCCGATGCGCAGGTAGAGAGACCCATCGACGATTCGTTGCACGCCGAACAGGTGCGCGAGGGCCTGGCCGAACGTCATGGACTTGGTCGCATTGACTTGCTTCAACACCGTGTTGCGCGGTCCGTTCCCGGTTATGAACGGGGCGACGTCGAGCTCCCCCAGCCGCCGGGTGAGCGATGCGCGGTCCCAGGTGCCGCAGCACGCCCAGTTCGTTGCGACCCCGGTGATGAGCAGGGGCGCCGCGCCGATCATCGGTCGGTTTGCCGTGCCGCCCCGCAGGGGCAGTGCGTCGACACGGGTGGCTTCTGGGGAAGTCAAGGCATCGTCCTCTCTTCGGCGTCGTCGTCCACTGCGGCCCAGCCCGTCGCCGGCCATCCGGGATAGCTTCGATATGCCGCGTCGAACACGCGAATCTGGTGTTGCAGACTTCGCGCGTAAGCGAACATCATCTTCGCGTGCTCCTCGTCCGTCGTTGCCATCTCGTTCATCACGTCGGCGTGGGCCTCGGCCATCTGACTGCCCTGCTTGTTGGCGTAGTAGGTGGCCCATGCGGCGAAGGCGGGCGGTCCTTGAATGTCGACGTCCCTGAACCGCTCACCGACCACTCGGGTGAACATGGCGCAGGGATAGAGCGCCGCGGCAATGCTTCCGATGCTGCCGTCGAACGCGTTCAGCAGCAGGTGATTGGCATACGCCTCGCGGGCTGGTGTCAGGGCTCCCGCGTCGAAGCGAACCGAGGCTCGTCCGAGGCTTTCGAGCAGTGAGCGCTTGAAGTCTGTCTCCGCCGAAACGAAGTAGTTGGACAGCAGGTTCGCGGCCGTCCGGGACCATGCGGATCCGCTCGGCGCCTTCGCCAGCCCCATGGCGAGGGTGCGGTGAATGTACGGGATGAACGGTGCGTCGTCGTTCTGGAAAGCCAGGAACCGTTCGACGGTCAAGCGGCCTTGTTCGAGGTCGGTGAGCCAGGGGTGCTCTTCGTACGCTTTCCATCCGTCCGCCGTAGCGGCCCGACATTGGTCAGTGAAGGTCACGTCGTCATCTCTCTGCTATCTGCCACGAGCCACTGCGACAGCACGTCGTCGAGTGGAACAGCGGGATTGCCGGGGGTCTCTGGCACGTCGAACGTCCAGCCATCGGAGGCGGACCGTGGGATGTCGTTGTCGGTGAGCTGCAGGGGGAAAAATCGTTCGGAAGGGAAGAGGTCGGCCGGGTAGGTCGCCCATTCGCACGAGGTGAGAGCGAGGCATACGTGTGCCCCGATGGGGCTTTCGAGCATGTTGCCGACGACTGCGCCGATGCCCGCCCGCTGCGCCAATTGCCCGATCGCCGCAGCGTTCCAGAAGCCGCCGACCCGGCCAGGCTTCACATTCACGAAGCGGCAGCTCCCGAGCCGCAGCGCGAGTTCGAGATCGTTCGAGGAGCGGATCGACTCGTCGAGGCACACCGGCGTATGCAGTCGTCGCTGAATCTCGGCGTGGCCCAGGAAGTCGTCCGGGGCCAGAGGCTGCTCGATCATGGCAAGTTCCAGGGAATCCAGCAGCGTCAGAAAATCCGCATCGTCGCGGGAGAAGACGCCGTTGCAGTCGACGTGCAGCGGAACGTCCGGAAAGGCGCTGCGCACCTGCCTCAACTGCTCGATCCTCGTCTGGCGGCCCACCTTCAGTTTCACGCGCGGGCATCCGGAGCCGACCGCGTCGCCGACCTTGGCCAGCAGCTCGTCGGTATCGGCATGCAGGTCGAAGTCTGCGCCCGCGGTCACCGCCGACCGGCTGCCGCCGACGTAGTGGCTCAGCGGGTACTGCTCGACAGCTCCGCGCAGCGACCACCACGCCGTCTCCACCGCCGCCTTCGCGAACGTGTTGCCACGGATGTCGGCAAACATCTCGGTCAACCGGCCGACGTCGTCGATGTCTGCGCCGACCAGGCGGGGGAGCATGAGCTCACGCACCAACGTGAACGTCGAGCTCGCCCATTCGCCGCAGAACAGTGGCCAGGTGCCCGGTGCGGCCTCACCCCAGCCGGCTGCGCCGGAACCGGTCAGGCGCACCAGCACCGTGGTGATGTCGGGCTGCGCGCCGAAGGACGTCTTCCACGGGTCCTTCAAGGGCATCCGTAGCGCGACCACACGCGCGGAAGCAATCTTCATCGGCCGTCACGCACGCTGTGCCAGCCAATCCCGGGCCTGCTGGGCGTACTGCGGCGCCCACTCCGGGTTCCATTGCAGGAAGTACACGTGCATGGTCAGGGCGTGCAGCACGTTGGCGAGGTCGACGCGTTGCTCCCAGTCGGCCGGCAGCGCGCAGGCGGCGGCGTACGACTCGAGGAAAGCGCCGCGCCCTTCCGGGAACTTGTCGAAGACGTGCTCGTTCAACTTGCCGAAGTCGCGAAACCGTTCCGTGTAGGTGGCATGTTCGAAGTCCAGTGCACAGGTGATTCGTCCGCCGGTCACCAGGAAGTTCGGCAGCCACAGGTCGCCGTGATTCAGCGTCGGCTGGTTCGCCGTGCCGTCCAGCCGCGACACCGCCGTCCTGACCACCTTTCGCAGGGCCGCGGGATCGCCGAGCATGTCGGAGTCGGCCGCCTCGAGTAGCCCGGTCAGCTCGGCGTCGACCGCCTCTTCCAGCATCGCGGCCCTGCCGCCGCCCAGCACGTCGCCGAACGCGGGCCCCGTGATCAGGTGCAGTCGCCCGACGATGTCCCCCAGGTCGCGGCACAGAACCTTCCGCTGCCCCTCGTCGAGGGACTCCCACAGGTCGCCCGCCGCGTCACCGTCCTGAAACTCCTGAATGAGCACGGGGCCGCCCAGCGCGTCGTCATGCGGCACGAGCCGCCTGTACCGCACCACCGGAATGCCATGCTCGCCGGCCACCTGCACGCTGGCCATGAGCCGCCGCAAGTGCTGGGGATCCCGGTTGCGCTGAGGCACCTTGACCAGCAGCCGGCCCTCGTCGGTGTCGGCCACCCACTGCCTGCTGGTGTAACCCGCATGCAGGGGATACACCGCTTCAATGTGTACGCCGGGGCACGCCCGCTCCAGGAGGCCCCGGATCGTGGTCTCGACGTCGGTCGGTATCGCCGTCACCGCCCGCTCGCATTGAGCAGGTGCGCCGGCACCTGCGTCGGCGCGATCCCGAGCCTGCCCTGCATCAGCACGACGTACGCCATGCGCATCGCGGTGGCGCCGCGCCGAACCCGCTCCCACACCTCGTCGGTCACCCCGAGACGAGCCGCCTGGGCCATCAGGAACACGACGGCGTCACGGGACCGCGCGGAGTGCCCCATCTCGACGTTGTCGTCGGCGATGTGCAGCCGGGTGAAGCTGGTGTCGAACCCGAGGTCGGTCAGACCGTCGGCCTTGGAGATGCCTGCAGTGCCGAGGCCGTGGAACTCGCACACCATGTTCACACCTACGATTTCGGGAAACCGGCTCACCGGGAAGTCCGCGATGGCCAGGCGGAACACCGGAGCAACGAAACCCTCGTCAAGGAACGGAACCTCGTCGATGAACGCCCGCGTCCAGAACTTCGGCAGCTGGTAGCCCAGCCCGGTGACCAGGTCCTCGTACATCACCCCGTGGCTGTGGCCGGGTTTGCCGTTGCCGATCTCGTCCCAGTAGATGTCGTAGAGCAACTGCTCGGCCTCCGACAGCACGACGCGGCGAGTCAGGCCCTGCAGCCACGCGCCGTCGACCAGGTTGTCGGCTGCGCCGTGAAAGGAGCGGTCCCGGTGCGACTTGCCGTCGTCGGCCACCGGGGAAACCGGCGCCGAGGCCATGTCCTGGTAGGTCTTGTGCATCCACTCCGGGAACTCGTCGGCGACGTAGCGCTCCGGCAGCTCCCAGCTGAACACCGGCTTCTCGATCACCTGAGCCGCGTCCAGCCAGCACTCGACGAAGGCGGCTGCCCGACGAAGGCTCCGGGCCCGCTCCCGGCCTGCGACGAGGTCGTAGAACAGCTCGCGCGTCTGCGGACCGGTGAACGTGGACGGCGCCGGCTCGTCCGGCTGAGCGTCGAGGTCCGGGACGGTGACGGGTGCCGCGCCGATGGGTGCAACCTGCATGGGTTCGGCCAGCCAAGTGATCCAGCGCCGGATGATGCTGGTGTCCTCTGCGCTGAAGATCTTGCCCATCGGCCCGGGAATCTGGGTAAGGGACGTAACGAACAAGCTGCGGTCGGGGGCACCCGGCTCGATCCAACGCGACTTGCCGAGCGCCTCCACGACGTCGCGGCTCTTCTCCGGGGACGCGGCAAACAGGTCGTCCAGCAGCTTGCCGTCCAGCACTGCGGTGCCGTGCGCCCGGCGCGCCGAGGGCGTCTTCCTCTCGACCAGGTTGATCATGCCGAGTACGGGTGTCCGCAGCGCGTTCAGACAGGACCGTTCCAGCTCAGCCCGGTGCAGACGGATCGCGTCGCGCAGCAACTGCCCGAACGCTGCGAAACGCTCGGCTCCGTGCGGGGCGAGACCGAGTTCGGTGAACTGCCGCAGCGCCGCGTCGACGTGACCGGTGACATCCTCGGTCCCCTTCCACGACAGCGTGGGCCACTCGACGCCGGGGCTGCCGGCAGCGGCTGACCGGACGCACTCGGCGACCCACTCCGGCATCTCGAGCAGAGCCCCGGTCAGAGTCGGCTCGACGGCCGCCAGCAGTTCGGGGACGTACCTGTTCGGCGAGACCGAGAGTGTGAGCAGCATGTCTGGCAGGACGTACGCCGCCTCGCCGAGGCGCAGGGCCTGCACATACGCCTTGCTGCCGACGTCGCCGCTCGGCTGGCCCAGCACGTGCAGCAGTCCGTCGGCCATGCGCTTGAAGCGGCCCTCCTGCCCCGGCGATCGCCGGTACTCGTGGCTCAGTTCGCCCAGGCGCGCGCCGGTGGCGATGTGGCAGTACGGCGCTCGGGCGAACGGCGCCAGCCAGACGCCGTCCTGATCGGCCAGGACGGCCAGGTGCCGGGCGGCCGCCGCGGCGACCACCCGGATCTCGTCCGGGCCGAGGTCGGCGAACCGTGGCGCCACACCACGTAAGTTCCCCTCCAGCGCATCGAGCGCGTCGCCCGCGACGATCGGCCGTGCGATGACCGTGTCGAGAAAGGCATCGCCGAGCCCCACGTCCTCGGGCGTTGGCTCAACGGCTGCGAGCCCGCGGTAGAGCCGAGTCAGTGTGTCGCTAGCTGTGATCATGGATATTGCTCCTTTGCGCACGTGCCGGCCCTTGTCCAACCCGACACCGCCTTGAGCGGGGCGGTGTCCACCTCCGACTCGGCGGGCTGAATGCTGGTGTGGAACCGGGCCGTCGGGGCAGGCGCGCCGCATGGTGAGGGCCGCCGACGGGACGTAGTTGGCCAGCCAGCGTGTACGGCAGCGAGTCCGGTCGGTCCGCCGTCGGGATGATGACGCTGCTATTCCAATCCATTTTCACGCTGTCCAATCGATTCTGTTGCGGTTGCTGAATCCGCTCGACCGGCCCTGAAACCCTGCGGCTAGCCGACCGTGCTGCTCTGGCGGTCGGACGCCGCCAGAAGAAGCTCTTCGATCGCGCGGTCCAGAAGTTCGAGGTCAAGGTCGCCGTCGACCATGAGGGTTCGTACGGGGGCGAGCTTGTCCAGCCCCATGAGGAGCCCGGCGTACTCCTTGCCGGCCTCCAGGATGAGGACCATCGGCACCTTGTTGGCCGATGCCCAGCCGATCTCGATGTGCGTGCCGGGGGAGGCGGGCGACCCCGGCAGCGCGACGATCACGTCGGAGGCACAGATCTGCTCGTAGTCCAGTGGCGTGAACTCCGACGGCTCCATGAATGCCTGGCCCCACTTCTCCCGCCGGTGCGCGTTGTAGACCACGCAGCCCTGGTTGTCGAAGTGCTCCAGAATGCGGCTGAGGGAGGTGAACGCCGGGCCGTCGAACTCGCCGGTCTCTTTGTTGACGTAAGACCAGAAGGGAGCGGCGATGAAGACAGCTTCGATCTTCTTGCTCATGGTTTCTCCGTTGTCGTTGACGCGTCGAACAGGAACGGCTCTCCGAGCTTCAGAAAGTCGACGGGATGGACCCCGCGGCCCAGGGAGACCAGGCCGTCGCGCACGCCCGCGGCGGCCCGGGTCGTGGCCTCCTGCACGGCGGCTAGCAACGGCAAGCCGTGCGCCAGCAGGCCCACGATCAGCGCCGAGTGCGCGCAGCCGGCGCCGTGCTCCGCACCGGAACGGTGCCCCGGCCGCGAGACGGCTACCGACGTGCCGTGGTCGGCGAACCACTCGCCGCCATCCGGGCCGCCGCAGGTGACCACCGCGGCCGGTGCACCGAGCTGGACCAGACGCTCCGCCAGCTGCTGGGGCGTGCCGTCGGCGATTCCGGTGAGCAGCCGGGCCTCGTCGACGTTCGGCGTGACGACCGTGGCGACCGGGAACAGGTGCTTCAGGACGGCCGCGCCGATGTCGGCGCCGGCGAGGCTGGCGCCGGCCGCCGTGACCATGACCGGGTCGACGACCACCGGCACCCCGAGGTTGGCCAGCCGGTCGCCGATCGCCTCGATGTGCTCGCGGCTCCAGGTCATACCGACCTTGACCGCATCGACCTCGATGTCGTCGAGCACCGTGTCGAGTTGGGTGAGGACGAACTCGACCGGCACGGTGTGCCGCGCCACCACGCCGGTGGTGTTCTGGGCGGTCACGCCCACCAGAACGGTCTGGGCGTAGCAGCCGATCGAGGCCATCGCCTTGATGTCGCCTTGAATGCCGGCGGCACCGGACGAGTCGGAGGAACCGATCGTCAGGCCCACCTTCGGTGTCGTCATGGTTCAGCCGGCCGTGGTCGCGTAGAGGTCCTGCCAGCAGTTCTTCACGAGCCGCACGTAGACGGGGTCTAGAAAGCCCATGACGTCGGGGTCAACGGTCTGGTCGTGCCGGTGCCGGGCGTGCAGGCTGAGCAGCGCAACCACCTGCGCCCAGTAATGCGGCAGTTCCAGCTTCTCGATGTCACGCGGGCCCAGGCTCAGCTGTCCGGTGCGCAGGGCCCGCTCCAGCTCGAAGACCTGGTGCAGCGCGTCCCAGTTGTCACCGGCGGGCATGACGGGGAACGGCTCGAAGTCCACTGGTGCCGCGTCGGCCAGCACCCGGTCCGCGAGGGCGTCGTCGGACTCGTACAGGTGGTACGAGCCCGCCACGTGGGTGTACGAGCCGAGCTCGAGACCGAGCTGGTGGGCAAGGACCTCCTGCAGGAACGTGAACGAGAAGACGTCGCTCACGGCGCCCCGATACGCGTCGTTGGCGCGCATGAAGGAGACCGCGTGGAGCTTGCCGTACCGGATCATGTATTGCAGGCCGATCGTGCACGCCACGTCGATGTTCTCGGGGTCGAGCAGTTCCTCGGGCGCGAATATCTGGACAAAAGCGCGCTTGGAGTCCGGGTCGGCACGAAGCGTCTTGACGACGCTCTCCCACTGATTGACGCCGGCGCCGCCGAAATTGAAGATGCGGGGACCGTATGCGGTGCCACGCAGAGTGCGTCCGTCCGCCGAGAATTTTTCCATGGACGGCGCGTAGAAACGTACCATGTCAAGGCTGTTGCTGCCGGAAAGGTACCAGAGCGATTCCGCGAAATTGAATATGATGTTCGCGCGTCGGCTTGGCGTCCGGATTATTCGCTCCCGGGGGTTGTTCAGGCGATAGGTGACGCCGAGCACCTCGCGGCTACGGAACCCCCTCGGGGCATTGCTGAACTCCGAATTGTCTCGGACGTTTCGCAACTGCATCAAATACGCTTGCTCAAAGTTATCGTATCGCGGCGCAAACATGGCTGATCCTTTCCTTGTGTCGGCGCAGTAGTGAGTGGCGGGGTCGGCTGACGCCCCCTGCTATGCCGTCGCACCCGCGACGTGCGGGAACGGCGAGCTGGCTCGGGGCGTCGTCCAGCGGCCACCGGAGAGTCGGCCACATTGACGGGACGCCGTGTCAGGAGAGAAACTGTCTGTCGTTCGCCCCCAGAGCGCGGGTGAGCCTGTCGGTGATGGCGAGCAGGAGCGCCTGCCGGACGAAAACAGCGCCGCCGACCTGCTCGAAATACAAGTTGTGCGGGGTGTGGTCGAGATCGGTGCTCAGCTCCGCCTGCCGCGCCAACGGGTGCATCACCACGGCGTCGGGCCCCAAGGGAGTGTTCGCGTCCAGCCGGATCTTGGAACCGAGCATCTGGTATCCCTGGTCGACCAGCGTCAGTGAGTTCTGGTAGATCACGTCGAACTCGGCGAACTCGGCGAGGTCGGCCTGCGGCCCGGTGGCGCACCGGTGGCCGATTCCTGCGTGCGTCAGCCGCTTGGTCAGATCGTCGTCGAGCGGTTCGGGGTCGTCCGAGACGACCAAGAGTTCGCGTACGGCGTGTGGGAAATGCGTCGTCGCAGCGAGCAGGAAGCTGCGCATCGAGCGCATTCGGCGCGGGGTCCCAAGCATGCAGAGCGAGATCCGGCGATCCTCCGGCGGATTCTCGTCACCCAGCTCGGTGCGCCACTTCAGCAAGGTGTACCAGTCGGCCAGGGCCTGGGTCGGGTGCTCGTCGCAGCCATTGCCCCCGTTGACGAGGGGGGTTTCCATCCCGGCGGCCCGAATGTCGTCGACCGAGCTCTCCGCGGTGTGCCGCAGGACGACGACGTCCGCGTATGTGCCCAGCATGAAACCTGTGTCCGCGAGCGACTCGCCCTTGTGGACACTCGTAAGCCGCGCGTCGGGAATGCTGATGACTGCGCCGCCCAACCGGTGGGCCGCGGACTCGAAAGACAGCCTAGTCCTTGTGCTCGGTTCAAAGAAGGCGGTCAGCAGGATCTTTCCCCCCAACGGCGTCTCCGGTCGCACGAGGCCCGCTTGTAACCGGGCGGCCGCCGAGAAAAGTGCAAGCAGTTCCTCCCGACGTAGATCGAGAATGGAGATCACCGATGCACCGATGAGTCCATCAAGGGCCGATAAATCGCCGTCGACCAGTAACAACGGATCGGTGACGCGTCGGCCAGGAATCGGATGGGATTGAGTGGTCCGGCCTACTGACATTGAATCTCCAGCATGGAGCAACCATCGGAAGGGCTAGCCCGGATGTTTCATGGAGCGGCTGTTGGTGTTGAGTTTCGGGGCGTCAGCCTCTGTGAGGTGTGATTGTGCCTCTTGGGTGTGACGGTGTGGCCGAGGTCGCTCGGTGCGCCGGGTCCACGGGCCGG
>NZ_JAVREH010000012.1:0-115415 GCF_031845305.1 Jatrophihabitans lederbergiae
GAAACACCCGGGTCAACACCCCCACCGACACCAAATCCGACAACCGACGATCCGACTCCGGCTTCACCCACCCAGCACGAGGCATACCACCAAACTACACCGCTGTAAGCTTAACTGAACGGTATTGGGGCTAGGGTCCATTCATGACAAGGCATGACGAGATTCGTGACCGACTGGCCGCTGCCGCGGAAGACGGTGATGAGTGGGACGAGCCCGTTGTGCTAATGCGATCTGAGCTAGCAGCGGTGGAGGTGGCTGATTTACCCGACGGGCCCCGGATCGAAGTGGTTGACAGGGTCGACGCCAAAGGGATGCGCTATATCTCGCTGGGCGGAACCCTGCGGCGTGACGGGCACCGCATGGTCGCCTCCATCGAGGAGACGGGATGGAGAAAGTGGTGGCCCGGACCACTCGGTGTCGATGACTACCATGCGTTGGTCCTCGCAGCAGTCCAAGCGCGCGCATCGACTGTGGGCGACGTCGCCGTTACGGACACGCTCGACGACAACGTTCACGGTGTCATCTATGAAGCGGAGCTGACAAACGCTGGCTCGCTACGGGGAGCCTACGACCGGGCTTTGTCCATCCGCGTGGAAATCAACGAGGCGGCTGAGGCAGTAAGCGCGGGCGTTCAAGACCTCGTCGAACGCACGCGGCAGCGACTAGCTGGATGGGGAACTGAGCCGCTCGATGCACTCGTCGATCGCGTCGCATCCCAGACCGGCACTGCCAACCAGCGAGGAATCGCCCTCGAGGAGCTGACCACCAGGCTCTTCAACACGATCCCAGGCTTTCAAGCAACCGGTCGCGTGAAGACCTCGACCGAGGAGATCGATATCCGGATCCAAAACTCAAGCGAGGCAAGGCGCTGGCAGAAGGAGACCTTCTTGCTGCTTGCCGAGTGCAAGAACTGGTCAGGAAAATGCGGTAAGGACGAGTTCGTCCTCTTCAAAACGAAGCTCGCCAACCGCGTAGGGCGAGTAGGTTGCGGCTTCCTCGTCTCCTGGAACGGCTTCGCCGAGACGATAACCAAAGAAATACTCCGTGGCTCCGCCGGCGACATCGTCGTCGTGGCTCTCGACGGGGCAGACCTTCGAAACGCCGTCCGCGATGGCAACTTCGGCGAGCGACTGGAACAGCGATACGAACAGTCCGTGTTCGCCTAGCTTCGCGCCAAACGAGGCACCGCCACCCAGCGCCGTTGACCAAACGTCACCGACCGACTAACGCCATTGCGGTTACTCACAGTGTGGCTACCAGGGAGGCACCCGACACCCGGCGCAGTGTCCGACACAAGTTCCTCATCCAGACCATCGTCGCGTCTGTGTCGACCGCATCGCGGCGCGTCCAGCCAGGAGCGCTCGTCGCATCGTTCGACTTGAACGTCGAACCTCATGGGACCGACAGATCAACAGCAAAGACACCAAACCGCGGGGGTCAGTCGTAGCAGGAGTCAGTCCGCCCGGCGGTAGCGGACAGTCTCAAAGTTGCAATTGGTGGATGAGCGCAGCCCACCGGCATGGCGATATGCCGTCGAGGTCGCGGCTCGGAATCCGTCCCTGGGCTACGCGACTGTCAGCTGCACATAGCTGAATCTGACTATCGAGCGGTATACCGATGGGAACACTGTGTGAAGTGGTGCCCGCAGTCGCTGAACTTCTGTCCGGTCCTCCTCTCAGCTCTGCGCTGCCGAAGGTGTGGGAGCCGTCGGTCTCCGAACTCGTCCCTCATCCGGGGCCCTTCTCCCAAATCCCGCAGCGTCAACAAAAGCGATGAGGACCGTCCCGGAAAAGCTGGGGCGACCCTCTTCGCTGCGGAGGGTGTGGGATTTGAACCCACGGACAGTCTCCTGTCGAGCGCTTTCAAGGCGCTTGCACTCGGCCACTATGCGAACCCTCCAGAGCGGGACCCGAGGGACCCGACCTGACCCAATTCTGGCAGAGGCCGGCCGGGCACTGGCGCCCGGACCGTCCCTCGCTGACTCATCAGGAACTGTCAGCCTCGGGGAGTAGACCTGAGCCCATGAGCAACCCGACCCCCCAACTCAGCAACCTGGACCTGCGACCCCTGCCGGGGAGTGAGCGGCCTGCCGCCCCTGGAGTGGCGGCGGCGACCGAACTGGCCGCCGACCAGCGCATCGAGATCACGCTGGTGCTTCGACGGCGCGCCCCCGTTCCAGACGAGGCCCTTGCCAACCCGCTGCCGCGCGAGGAGTTCGCTGCCCAGTACGGCGCCGACCCCGCGGACGCCGAGCTGGTAGCCAGCGCCCTGACAGCACTCGGCGTCGACATTGCCGAGACCGATCTGGCCTCGCGGCGGGTCCGAGTGTCGGGGACCGCCGGCCGGCTCAGCCAGATCTTCGGCACCTCCCTTGAGCAGGTGACCAGCGCGAACCTAGCAGGCGCCCAGGTGACGCACCGCCAACGCACCGGCGGCCTCAGCGTGCCCGCCCCGCTCGACGGTGTGGTGGTTGCCGTGCTGGGCCTCGATGATCGGCCGCAGACCCGCGCGAGGTTCCGAGTGGCCTCCGCGGCGGCAGTGCAGGTCAGCTACACGCCGACGCAGCTCGGCAAGATCTATGACTTTCCCGAAGGTACGGACGGCAGCGACCAGACGATCGGCATCATCGAGCTCGGCGGCGGCTTCGCGCAGTCCGATCTCGACTGCTACTTCGGCGAGCTCGGCATCACCGGACCGAAGGTGACCGCAGTCGGAGTCGACGGCGCCAAGAACGTCCCCGGCGCCGACCCCAACGGCGCGGACGGTGAGGTGCTGCTCGACATCGAGGTCGCCGGAGCGCTCGCTCCGGCCGCGAACATCTTGGTGTACTTCGCGCCTAACACCGACGCCGGTTTCGTCGATGCCCTCAGCCAGGCCGCCCATGCCGACCCAACTCCGGCTGCTATCAGCATCAGCTGGGGTCAGAGTGAGGACGACTGGACGGCGCAGGCGCGCACCGCGTTCGACCAGGTGCTCATCGATGCCGCCGTACTCGGCGTGACCGTGACGGTGGCCTCAGGCGACGACGGCAGCACCGACCGCGCCAGCGACGGCAAGTCGCACGTGGACTTCCCGGCGGCCAGCCCGCACGCGCTGGCCTGCGGTGGAACGCGATTGAACGCCGACCCGAACACCGGAACCGTCTCGTCAGAGGTCGTGTGGAACAACGGTTCCGGCAACGGCGCCACGGGCGGCGGCGTCAGCGACACCTTCCCGCAACCGAGCTGGCAGGCCGCCGCGGGCATTCCGACGCTCGCTGGCAAGACCGGACGAGGCGTGCCGGACGTAGCCGGGGTGGCCGACCCGCAGACCGGTTATCGGGTCCGCGTGGACGGCCAGGACCTGGTCATCGGCGGCACCAGTGCGGTGGCTCCGCTCTGGGCCGCCCTGGTCGCGCGGCTGGCCCAGGCAACCGGACGGAAGTTGGGACTTCTCCAGCCGGTGTTGTACGGCGCGGTCCGCGCTGGTGCGGTGGTTCCAGGATTTCGTGACATCACCAGTGGAAACAACGGCGCCTATCAGGCGGAACCGGGCTGGGATGCCTGCACCGGGCTGGGCGTTCCGGATGGTGGCCGGCTGCTTGCCGCCCTGCAACAGGGCGGCAACTCGACGGACTGAGCAGCGCGAGTAACCGCGCGCCGTGGAGGACAAGACCGCAATGAAGTTCGGGCTAGCCGGGGGACGACACCCGGCTAGCCCGAAGCCTAAACAGCGCCCGCAGGCGCTCAGCGCGACCGAGAAGGAACCGACTCAGCGACCGCCCTGGATCTTGCGGGAGCGCTGCTGCACGCCCGCCTCGCCGTACGGGTAATCCGCCGGCTGCGGGTCGCTGGCGATGTCGAGCCGAGCCAGCTGCTCCTCGCTCAGGTGCAGGTCCGCCGCGAGCAGGTTGTCCTCGAGCTGCTCGGTCGTCCGGGCGCCCAGGATCACCGACGTAACGGCAGGCTGGTCAGACAACCAGGCGAGCGCCACCCGCGCCATCGTCGAGTTCAGGTCGTCGGCAATGGCACGAACCGCATCGACCACGTCCCACGTCCGCTGCCGGCTGGAGCGTCCCTCGTACGCCTCGACGCCCCGGTCCGGATTCTCACCCAGCCGGGTGGCACCCGTCGGCCGCTCCTCCTTGTTGTACTTGCCGGTCAGCCAGCCGCCACCGAGCGGCGACCATGGCAGCAGCCCCAGCCCGTTCGCCAGGCTCGCCGGAACGATCTCCCACTCGATCTCGCGGGCCAGCAGGTTGTACTGCGGTTGCAGCGTGACCGGCCGGTTCAGGTTGTGGTGATCGGCGAAGTCGACCGCCTGCTGCAGCTGCCAGCCAGTGAAGTTCGACAGCCCGATGTAGTTGATCTTGCCTGCCCGAACCGCATCGTCGAGAAACCGCAGCGTCTCGTCGATCGGGGTCAGCGGATCGTGCGCGTGCACCTGGTACAGGTCGATCCACTCGGTCTGCAGCCGGCGCAACGAGGCATCCAAAGCCATCTGCAGGTGCCGCCGGGACAACCCGAGGTCGTTGGCCCCGTCGCCCATCGGGAACCGGCCCTTGGTGGCCAGCACGATCCGGCTGCGCTGGCCCGGGTTGGCCGCGAACCACCTGCCGATTAGCTCTTCGCTCGCCCCGCCGCTGTACACGTCGGCGGTGTCGACCAGGTTGCCGCCGGCATCGAGGAACCGGTGCAGCTGGGCGTGCGCACCGTCCTCGTCGGTCTCGGTGCCGAAGGTCATGGTGCCCAGGGCCAGGTTGGAAACAGCCGTTCCACTACGGCCAAGCAGCCGGTATTGCATGCGTACTCCTCAGGATTGGTGGCTCTTCCTTCCTACACCACGCCGACCGCCGCTGTTGATCATCAAGGCGAACGCGGCAGCCCAGGATGACCAGCAGCACCCGCCGCTAGGGGACCGGAACGCCGCGCACCACCACCGGACCGTTCGTCGGGTCCAGCTCAGCCGACTGCGACACGCCAGCCGGCGTCAGCACGTCCATCGCCTTCGGCACGCTGTTCGGGTCGCGAGAGCAGATCGGCGCCGTGCCACCCACCGGGCACACCCCGAACTGGTAGTCCTGCGCCGGGTTGGTGAAACCGCGCGCCTGGTCAGAGCTGTAGCCGTCCTGTCCGGTGAGCACCACCGAGAACGACCAGTCCGACGTCGGCGTCCCGAACTGCGCGGCCGGCAACGCGATGGTGATCGTCTTCGTCAGCGTCGAGGCGACGACCGCGCTCACCGTGCCGGGGCTGGTTCCGCTCGGCGTCGTCCACAGCGATCCCTGAAAGCCCTGAACCTCGAGTCGCTGGTTCCACGCGTCCGCACCCGCGATGGTGTAGTTGCGGCTGGCGTACGCGGCCGAGGTGGAACCGCCCGCGCCGCTGTGCACGTACACGTCGAGCAGCTGCGCACCGAGCGTGTTGCCGAACGTCGGGACCTCCGCGCAGAGGGACGTGGTCATGTTGGAGGCCGCAACAAATGCCGTCAAGGGCACCGAACCGTGAATGTGCATGAAGTTCAACTGCACGCCCACTAAATCCGTAATCGACCATCGAGCAAATTGAGGCAGCCGGCGCCGTCCTGCGCGTGTAGCGTCTACACTCAACAGCTTCCTTACATTATTTTTACTTGCCACTACTACCCCACTGCTGCCCCACTGCGGCTACATCGGAGGAAGTGCATGGTTTCCAAGCAGGTCAAACTGGGACTGGCGGTGGTCAGCGCCGGCACGCTGTTGATTCCAGCCCTGCAGGGAACGGCCGGCGCCGCGCCGTCGGTTTCGCGCGCCGCGGTCGCGGGCACCACCCCTGAGTGGGTGCAGTCGGCCACGGTCACCGGCGCCCCGGCTCCGGCGACGAGGGTGTCCATCCGCGTCGCCATGCAGTTGCACGACGCCGCTGCCGCCGAGAAGCTGGCCGCCGATGTCAGCAGGCCGTCGAGCGTGACGTACGGCAAGTACCTGACCGCGGCGGCATTCAACCTCCGCTTCGCGCCCACCGCCCAGGCCGTCAACCGGGTCAAGGCGTTCCTCGCCGGAGCCGGCGTGCACGTCGACGGTGTGAGCTCGGGCAACCGCTGGGTCAGCGCGACCGGGACCGTGACGCAGCTGAACAAGGCGTTCGGCACGACCTTGCGCACCTACTCGCTGAACGGCAAGACCCTGCGCGCCCCCGCCCGCACCGTCACGGTGCCGGGCTCCATTGCCGCGGACGTCTCCACGGTGACCGGCCTGTCCCAGGGGTCCACGCTCCGCAAGCCGCTGACGGAGAAGGTCAAGCCCTCCACCGCGCTGGTCTCCGCGCGCGCCTGGTCGGGCACCCCGAAGCCCGCCGCGATCCGGCCGCCGGCGAGCCGGTGCTCGAACTACTGGGGCCAGTACACCCAGACGCTTCCGAAGGCCTACAACCAGACGAGGTTCAACACCTACGTCTGCGGCTACTCGCCCGCCTCGCTGCGCACCGCGTACGGCACCAAGGCCCTCGTGAACAAGGGCACCAACGGCCAAGGCGTCACGGTTGCGATCATCGACGCCTACGCCTCACCGACCATGCTCGCGGATGCCAACGCCTACGCCCGCCACTTCGCCGAGCCCACCTTCAAGCCGGGCCAGTACACCCAGACCGCCTTCACGCCCTTCACCCTGCAGGGCGAGTGCGGTGGCGAGGCCGGTTGGAACGGTGAGCAGACCCTCGACGTCGAGGCCGTCCACGCGATGGCTCCCGCCGCGAACATCCACTACATCGGCGCCAAGAACTGCGATACCGGCATCGACGACGCGCTGAACTACGTGGTGCAGAACCACACCGCGGACATCGTCAGCAACTCCTACGGCAACCAGGGCGAGCAGTTGCCCGCCGACGAGGTGGCGTTGGAGCACTCGATCTTCGTCCAGGCGCTGCCGAGGGCATCGGCATGTACTTCTCCTCCGGCGACAGCGGCGACGAGGTCGTCAACGGCCTCACCCCGCAGCCCGACTACTCCGCCTCCGACCCGAACGTGACCGCGGTGGGCGGAACCAGCCTGCTGCTCGACAAGGCGAACAACAGAGTCGCCGAGACCGGCTGGGAGACCTCGCTCGACTCGGTCGACTACTCCGGCACCAAGGCGATGTACTCCGGCGCGCTGCCCGGTGACTTCGTGTTCGGCGCCGGTGGCGGTACCAGCACGCTGTTCAAGCAGCCGTACTACCAGGCGGTGGCGGTTCCGTCCGCGCTGTCGAAGGCGAACGGCTCGACCGCGATGCGCGTCGTGCCCGACATCGCGGCGGACGCCGACCCGTACACCGGCTTCTACATCGGCCAGACCACCGGTGGCAGCTTCAGCATCAGCGCCATCGGCGGAACCAGCCTCGCGTGCCCGCTGATCGCAGGCATCCAGGCGATCGCCAGCCAGGGCCGCGGCTTCGCGATCGGCTTCGCCAACCCGCTGCTGTACTCGATGAGCACGTCGGTGTACCGCGATGTCGTGCCGCACTCCCCGATCCACTTCGCCAGCACGGCCGGCGGGTACCTCGGCACCTTCGAGGCCGGCGATACCCAGTACAGCCGGTACGGCTACGACAACATCACCGGACGTGGCACGCCGAACGGCGCGACCTTCGTCAAGGCTGAGGCAACGCACTAGGCAGCACCGGCTCGGTCGTCTTCGAGGACGGCCGTTTCCGGTACGCGAGACCGCCTTGCGCGCATGTCGGGTCGTAAGCTCGGAGTGGGCGGACACCCCGCCGCGGACCGTTTCCCGATGCGATCGGCGGAGGACATGCGATGACAGTGCGACCGCCCATCGAGTGCTGGCTGACCGACATGGACGGCGTGCTGGTCCACGAAGACCAGGCGCTTCCGGGTGCCGCCGAGTTCCTGCGGACGCTGGTCGAACGTGAACGGCCGTTCCTGGTGCTGACCAACAACTCGATCTACACCCCGCGCGATCTCGCGGCGCGGCTGGCCCGGGCCGGCCTACAGGTACCCGAGCGTGCGATCTGGACCTCGGCCATGGCGACGGCGGTGTTTCTGGCGGATCAGCTGCCGAACGGCTCGGCGTACGTCATCGGCGAGGCGGGACTCACCACCGCGCTGCACGAGGTCGGTTACACCCTCACCGACACCGAGCCGGATTACGTGGTGCTCGGCGAGACCCGCACCTACTCCTTCGAGGCCATCACCAAGGCGATCCGGCTGATCGGCGCAGGCGCCCGTTTCATCGCCACGAACCCGGATGTCACCGGGCCGTCGGCCGAGGGGCCGCTGCCCGCGACCGGTGCGGTGGCCGCGCTGATCACCCGAGCCACCGGCAAGGCGCCGTACTTCGTCGGCAAGCCGAACCCGATGATGTTCCGCAGCGCGCTGAACCGAATCGAGGCCCACTCCGAGAACACCGCCATGATCGGCGACCGGATGGACACCGATGTCGTCGCGGGGATCGAGGCCGGCCTCGAGACGATTCTGGTGCTCACCGGGTCCACCAAGATCGGGGAGGTCGAGCGCTTTCCCTACCGGCCGGGCCGCGTGCTCAGCTCGATCGCCGAGGTCATCGAACTGATCTGAGCCGATCTGAGCGGATGGCAGCGGAACCCTGAGCTGCCGCGCGAGCTCGACCAGTGGGCGGTCAGCGCACGGCCTGGTACAGCTGCACACCCTCGGCGGTGCGGCTGCTGGCCAGCCGTCCCTGCAGCACCAGCACGTCCAGATGAGCGGCGGTCTCGGACACCGCGAGCAGCTGGTTGAACAGGTCCAGATTCTCGAAGGGAAAACCGCGCCGGGTCCACGGCAGCGCGGTCGCGGCCTCCAGCGCGGTCGCCGCTCCGGCGAGTGCGACCTGGGCGGTGGCGCTGAGCCGGTCCTCGTGGTGGGCGAGCAGCTCGCCGACCCGCTCGTGCACGCTGCCGGTGGCCGGCCCGTGCGCGGGCAGCAGCCGGGCGTCGGGCAGCTCCTGCATCAGCCGCAGCGACTGCAGGTAGTCCCGCAGCGGCAGCGGCGCCTTGGCCGGCTCGAACCCGATGGACGGGGTGATCTGGGGCAGCACGTGGTCACCGGCGAACAGCAACTCGGCCTGCGCGTCGTGGAAGACCACATGCCCTCGGGTGTGGCCCGGGGTGGCGATGACCCGCAGCGTCCGGCTGCCGGCGGTGATCCGGGCGTCGTCGGCCAGCCACTCGTCCGGCGCCTCCCAGTCCTCGGCCGAGCCGGGCTGCTCGTCCGAGCGCAGCAGCTGCAACCGTTCCACCAGCGACCCGGCGCCGGCGCGCAGCAGGTGGTCCACGTCGATGGCCGAGCGCTCCCCGCGGGTCCACTCGACGGTCGCGCGCAGGTTCGGCTCCTCGCCGGCGCCCACGCTGACCCGCGCCCCGAACTTACGCCGGACCGCGATCGCCTGCGTGTAGTGGTCGCGATGCATATGGGTCACCAGGAAGGTCGTGATGTCGGCCATCGAGAACCCGAGGTGCTTGAGCGAGGCGGCAAGCCGGTCCTCGCTCTCGGCCAGCGCCCAGCCACCGTCGATCATGACCAGTCCGGTGTCGGACTCGATGGCGTACACGTTCACCGCACGCAGCCCGTCGTTGGGCAATGGCAACGGAACGCGGAAGACCCCGCCGCCGAGGTCCTGCGGGTCCGGCTCGGCCCAGGCAGTCCTGGCATCGCTCATCGGGCAGGTCTATCACGGGCGGCTATCCGGCACATTTCCGCAGCCGTGACGCGCGCCACCCCGAAGAAATCTTGCTGACGAACTTGTTCGGAGCGAACATGTTCGTTAGAGTTTGGGCATGGCATCCGAGACCCGTCCATCCGCCAGCCGCCGCGAGCGTCCGGCCAAGCCGGCCCTGACGCGCGAGGGGATCGTCAAGACGGCCGTTGAGCTGATGCGCACGGAGGGGTTGGAGCGCACCACGATGCGGCGCCTCGCTCAGGAGCTGGATACCGGCGCGGCCTCGCTCTATGTCTACGTCCGCAATACCGCCGAGCTGCACGCCGCCATGCTGGACGAACTGCTCGGCACGGTCGATCTCAGCCCCAGCCGCGGGCGGGGGGACTGGCGGAACGGGCTCGCCCAGATACTGACGTCCTACACCGAGGTGCTGTTCGAGCACCCGAGCCTGGCACGGTCCGCTCTCGTCGCCCGTCCGTCCGGACCTTGCTACCTGGCCTTGGTAGAAGCCCTGCTCTCGTTGCTGAGCGAGGGTGCGGTCCCGGCCGACCGGGCTGCCTGGGGCGTGGACCTGCTGCTGCAGTTCGCGACGACGAACGCTGCCGAGCACGGCACGCGTGAGCAGGCCAGCACTGCACAAGAAGAAGAGGAGGTACTGGCCGTCGCGCTGCGCGACGTGTCGTCCGAGGACTATCCGCACATCGCCGCGATCGGAGCCGATCTGCTGTCCGGACCGGGGCGTGATCGCTTCGCCTGGGGCTTCGACGTGCTGATCAACGGGGTTCTGCACACTCCCCGTCCTGATAAGGGGCAATCCCGCCGGGTGGCTGAGCAGGCGCGGGGCCACTGACCCCCCGGCCGCACCGGCGGCCACGTGGATACCTTCCGCACTTCCACCTTCCGCTGTCACCCGCGACACAGCCCTTTCGTGCCTCGGGTGAGTTCGCCATGCCATGCCGTGGCGCGCCCGTGCCCGGCAGCCGCTCTGAACCCATGCCCTGAAGGGACTTCCCATGACCGCACCCACTGCCACTGCCGATATCAACACCGATACCAATACCGGTTCAACCCGGCTCACCCGCCGCCTGCGTGCAATCCTCGCCGTCGTACTGGTCGCCGACGTGTTGGATCTGATGGACTCGACCATCACCAACATCGCGGCGCCGTCCATCGTCTCCGAGATCGGCGGCGGTGAGTCACTGATCAAATGGCTCGGTGCCAGCTACGCACTGGCCATGGGCGTGCTGCTCGTGGTCGGTGGCCGGCTCGGGGACCGGTATGGCAAGCGACGCCTCTTCCTGACCGGCGTTGCCGGTTTCACGGTCGCCTCGCTGGTGTGCGGGCTGGCCGTCGACCTTGCCATGCTGATCGTCGGGCGGCTGGTGCAGGGCGGCTTCGGGGCGCTGTTGATTCCGCAGGGTTTCGGCATCCTGATAGCCACCTTCTCCCGGGCGCAGTTACCGCGGGCGTTCATGGTGTTCGGGCCGGTGATAGGAGGGTCGGCGGTGCTGGGGCCGATCTTCGCGGGCTTCCTCATCGACGCCGATCTGGGTGGGCTGTCCTGGCGTCCGATGTTCCTCATCAACATTGTGCTGGGCGCTGCCGGCTTGGTGGCGGCCGTCGCTGTGCTGCCCCCGGACGGGCCCACCAGCGAGGTCACCATCGACGGCCTCGGCTCAGGGCTGCTCGGCGCCAGCATGCTGGGACTGATGTACGGGCTGATCGAGGGCTCCACCTCGGGATGGACCGCGCAGCCGATCCTGAGCCTCGTCGCCGGCGCGGTGCTGCTCGCCGGCTTCGGGCTGCGGCAGCGACTGGCCACCAGCCCGCTGATCCTGCCCTCGTTGCTCGCCAATCGGGGATTCACCTCGGGACTGGTGCTCGGACTGGCGTTCTTCGCCGCGGTCAACGGGCTGGGCTACGTTCTCTCGCTGTTCTTCCAGACCGCGCTCGGGCTCGGCCCGTCCGCGGCGGCACTCGGGCTGGCGCCGATGATGGTCGGCATCATCGGGGCGTCCCTGGTCTGCCGCCCGCTGATGGAGAAACTGGGGCGCTGGCTGGTCGTTGCGGGCCTGAGCGTCACGCTCGCCGGTGCCGTCGGGCTCTGGGCAACGGTCCTCGCCAAGGGCACGTCGGCCGGCGTCTGGGCGGTTGCCCCCTCGCTCCTGGTTCTCGGGATCGGCATGGGCGCCTGCTTCAGCAGCATCTATGACGTGGCGATCGGCGACATCGCCCAGGAAGAGGCAGGCAGCGCCAGCGGTGCCCTGAGTGCGGTCCAGCAGCTGGCCGCGGCCATCGGCTCGGCGGTGGTCACCAGCATCTACTTCAGCCAGTCGGCGCACCGGGGTGCCGGCCACGCCATGACCGTGAGCGTCGCAGTTGTCGGCGGAATCGCCCTGCTGTGCCTGGCACTGGTCTGGCTGCTGCCCAAGTCGGCACCCGCCGAGCAGCTGGGTGAGCACTGACACACACGGCCCAGACCGATCGCTGACACGCCGCAGGCCCGGAGCGCGACCGTCAGGGGCCAGCGGTGAGCAGCGAGAACTCGGCCTCGAACAGCACGGTCAGAAAGGCCGCTAGCTGGCGTTCGTCCGCATCGAGGCCGGGCACGTCCTGCGGCTTGGCCTGATCGAGATAGTCGGCGAAGGTGTGCTCGGTATAGGTCTCGAGCACGTGCGGGTGGACGTAGTGGGCGCGCGCGACCGTCCGGGTATTGCCCAGGGTCTCCGCCGCCTCGTCCACCGCGGCGACGACCACCTTCGCGGCCGCCCGGTCGGTGTCCAGTCGCCGCTTCAGGTAGCTGAACGCGGCCAGGGTGCCACCCCAGGTCCGGAAGTTCTTCGCGGTGATGTGCTCGCCGGTGATCGTGAACAGCAGCTGGTTCATCTCTTCCGAGGTGACCGTCTTGCCGTCGATCGTGAACAGCCGGCGGCCCGGCTCGTCGAGCAGCGCCCGGACGACCCGGGCGACGCCGCGGTCGCGGATGGACACGTCCCAGGCCTTGCCCGACTTTGCGGGAAAGGCGAAAGACACCTTGTCGCCGTGCACGCTGACATGCTCGGGAGTCAGCGTGGTCAGGCCGTAACTGTCGTTCTCTTCGGCGTAGACCTCGTTGCCGATCCGGATGTAGCTGAGGTCGATGATGCGGATCATCGCGGCGAGAACCCGGTCGCGATCCAGCGTCCGCCGACGCAGTTGAGCTTCGGTGTACTGGCGAATCTCGGACAGATGCGCCGAGAACATAATGAGCCGGTAGAAGTTCAGCATGTCCCGGACGGCGCGCCACCGGGGGTGGTAGATGTACTGCTTGCGGCCCTTCTCGTCCTCACCGGTAGCCAGGAGGTGGCCGTCGGGATGCGGGCAGATCCACACCTTGCGCCACGCAGGCGGGATGGCCAGTGCGGTGATGCGGGATTTCACCTCCGCATCCGTCAGCGGCTTACGCTCGGAATCGTGATAGCTGAAGCCCTTGCCCCGCCGGACTCGGGTCAATCCGGGCTGCTCACCGAGCACGTACACCAGCCCGGCGACGTCGGCGCAACGCTCCACGTCGGCGTGCAGCTCGTTGATCTCATCGACGGTGAGTGTCTTGCGGGAAGAGGGCTGCACCGCCTGGTGATCGACCGGTGGAGCCGGAAGTGCGCTGATGTCAGTGCCCTTCGCCGACGAACACGCGACCGGATCTAGCTTCTTCAGTGCTGGGCTGTTCCGCCGGGCCGGCCTGTTCTGTCAGGTCGGGTTGCTCTGTCAGGCCGGGCAACGTGCGCGGTTCGGGCGTGATCACCCGTACAGCGTATGTCGCCCGGCCCGGCAGGTGGTGTGTCGAACGCCGTGCAGCGAATTACTCGGGGTGCGAATTGCTGTCGTGAATTACCGGTGGTGCGAATGCCGCGGGAGCGGTCTACCAGTGGAAGCCGTCCGCCGGGGTGACCGTGGTGCGCTTCGCCGGCATCGAGAAGCTGGCGGTCGCGTGGGCGGCGGCCGAGGTGCCGGTGCTGCTCGCCGCATGCTGGGTGAGGACGGTGGCCGCGACGGCCCCGGCGATTGCGAGGGCCATCCGAAGGCTGCTGAATCGAGTCTGGATAAACATGTGTCGGCTCCTGTGTTAGGTGGACGCAGATCGGCTTGTCGCCATGGGGAAAAGTGGAGAGGTGAGCCGTACGTGCTCACGGGAAGACTGTGGCAGTCGATGTCGCCGTACCTGAGCGGTTTCGCTGACAGTGACCTGCGGCGGCAGCATGTGGACACTGGAGTCGCTGCTCTACGCGCTCAATTTCCCTTGCGTCGAAAGCAAAGGACAAGTTGCACCAGATAATTACCTGAACGTTCAGGTATTGAAAGGTGGGCGTAACCAGCCGCGCATGGCGGCCTGCATGCCGGCCTCGAAGCGAGATCCTGCCTCCAGGCGCACCATCAGGTCGGCGATCTGACGGCGCACGGTGCGTACGGATACGCCCAGGTGGCGGGCGGCGGCCTCGTCCTTGACGCCCATGCTCAGCAGTTGCAGCAGCGTCCGGTCCAGGTCGGTGGGACCGCGCTGGGGCGGCGCCGGGTCGAGCTCGGGTGCTACGTCGCAGGCGTCGTCAGGCATCGCTTGGGACCACACCAGGTCGAAGCTGAGCACGAGCATCGCGGCAACGCCCTCGCCCTGAAGGCGCAGGGCTGCCCGGCGGTTGTCGGCCGTGTGACTCGGGATCAACCCGGCTTCGCGGTCGAAGACCAGCATGCGTACCGGCACCACCCCGGCGTAGCGGATCTCGGCACCGTGCTTGACCACCGTCCGGTGGTAGGCGAGCACGGCCGGGTCGTTGCGGCTCTCCTGGGTGTAGACCGAGCGCATCTTCACGCCCCGTGCGAGCACCGCCAAATCGAGCGCCTGTGCCGAGGCCAACTGGTCCGTGGTGTAGGACGTGTCCGGATGCAGGGCGAGCGTCTCGGAACGGACCTTGTGACTCCACATCTCAAGCTCGCGATGAATGGCATCGCGGCCGATGACCTCGACCACCTCACCGCTGCGCGACGGTTGCGATGTCGCCTGCAGGTAATCACTGACGAGTGATTGCAAGCCCGCGCGCGACGTTGCCAGCTGCTCCTGCCGCCGCGCCAACTCTGCCTGCTGCTGCCGGATCGCCGCGTCCAGAACGACCTCGGGATTGCCGAACGCAATGGCGCTCTCGTCGTCCCAGGAGTTTCGGACCAGGCCAGCCTTGATGAGCTGCTCGCGGGCTCCCTCGACGTCGCCGATCGAAAGCTCCAGCGCCGCTGCGATCGCTTCGTTCCTCGCCATTGGTTGCCGTAGCAAGTATCGGTAAACCCGCTCGGCTGATACGGAGAACCCAAGCGACTCGAGCATATGTAATCCCGACTGAATGCCTTTGCCATCATCAGAGCGCGGAGCAACCCCGCCAGTAAGTCTCGCATGAGACTGCAAATGCCCTCGGAGGCCGTCTCATTACGGCAACCCGCTGCCATGGCAGCGGCTGCACCTTCCCTCACCGCAAGCTGACGCCGAAGCTAACCGCAGCCACCCAGGGCAACCATGGTTCCGCGCTCGGCACGGCAGCGCGCGTTCCCGGTGGCGGCTTCGGAGAGAGGAACAGCCTTGACACAAGCAGTAGCAGTCACGGAGAAATCACTCATTACCGCCATGGCACTGGTAACTGACACAACAGTCCCTGAAGCCCGCAGCCCATTCGGCGACTATCCGGCCATCGTGAAGGTGGTCGGCGAGACGGATCGGACGAGCTCCGGCCCGGTTCCGCAGGAGCATCTCGCGCGGGTATATCGGTTTGCCGCTACCCATGGGCCGATCTGCGCTTTCTCAACGGTTGCCGACGACGTGGGACTGGACGTTGACGAGGTTGCCGACGCGGTGGAACAACTGATGAGCAGTCGCCTGCTGCGTGCCGACGACGGACGTGAAGCAGTGCTTGTGGCGGTCGATCCAGACATCGCGGCCGCGTTGCACGTCTCACCCATCGAGCTCGAGATCGCCCACCGGCGCGAGCAGATCGCCCAGATTCAGGACTGGCGGGAGAGCTTCCGCAGCGACTACGCCCGGGGCGGGCACGGACCCGCGGCGCCGGGTGCGGTCGAGCAGCTGGCCGGCGGCATGGAGGTCCGGGGTTCCGTGAAAATTGCTGGTGATGCCTGCGTCGACGAGGTGCTGGTGCTGCAATCGGGCAAGCAGGACACCGAGGAATTCGAGGACCTTCTGCACGTGTGTGGCCAATTGCTGGCACGCGGCGTCCGGGTGCGCATCATCTGCCAGCACCGCAGCCGCGCCGACCTGACCACGCGCATGAATATCAAGACGGTGAGTGCTGCGGGCGCGGTGGTGCGGACCGTGAGCCATCTGCCACGGGCGGCCGTTGTGTTCGACCGATCGGTGGCGGTGCTGCTCGGGTCGACCGAGGGGCAACCGGCAGCCTCCCGGGTCTGCAATGCTGAAGTAGTGCAATTCCTGCTAGATGTGTTCAACCATCTGTGGGATTCGGCGACTCCGGTGGAGTGCTTCGAGTCTGGTTATGCCGAGGTTGCCGACGACCTCCGGCGTACCATCGCCAGCCTGATGGCGAAGGGATTCACCGACGAGGTGCTGGCCCGCAAATTGGGCATGTCCGTGCGCACCTGCCGCCGGCACATCGCCGCGCTGATGCAGGACCTGGGAGCGGTCAGCCGCTTCCAGGCCGGCGTCGAAGCGGGCCGCCGCAACCTCGTCGGCTGACTCTCGGCTGGCTTGCCGCCGCCGCCCATGCCCCGGCGCATCCGGCTTGCTCAGACGCTGTTTGTTCAGACACCCCGGTGCAGCCGCGGCGCGAGCGCTCGCAGGGGCCGGCCACCGGCCAGCTGCTGGAAGGTCACCCCCTCCCAGCCGTGCTCGCGCAGCGCGGCCAGTACCCGGGGGATGCGCAGTACCCGTCCGCCGGCGACGGTGTAGCTGTCGGCCAGGCTGACCAGGCCGAGCCCGTTCACCTGTGCCACCACGTCGGCAAGCAACCGCTCGACCGGGCAGTTGACCGGCACCGGATCGTCGGCGAGGCCGTCGCCCTGCTCGATCACCGGCATCGCGGCGGAAAGGCTGGCCGCGCCCTCGCGATCGGCGCCCGTGAGATCGCGTACCCGGAACCAGTCGGGGCAGCGCACGGCGGGATGGTCATAGAGGCAGCCGAGGAAGTGGGTTCGCAGCTCCGCCGGGCTGATCGCTCCGACGGCGCCGACGTCGGCACCCAGGCCGCGCGCATCCGTGGACAGCCGGACGGCGCGCACTGCGGGGTGCCGGAGCAGGACCGCTTCGACCGCGGCCAGATCCACCGTGGCGGTGCGGACGCCATCCGCACCGGTGGGCGCGAGGAATCCGGCCATGGCGGTGACCTCGTCGATCCGTAGGTCGGTGGCCGACTCGTCGTAGTCCAGCAGCAGTTGCTCGTACGCCCTCAGGAACCGCTCGACCGAGTCGGCGTCCATGACTGCCGACACCGCGTTCAGGCCGACGACAACGGCGTCGGACAGTTCGAAGATGCGCAGGTAGGTGTCGGCCCCGTACTCCGCCCACGAGGTCGGCGCCGGGTTCCGGGTGAAACGCGTTCGCCTGGCGCCGGAGCGGGCGGTGGCGTGGCTGAGGAAGTTGACCTCGGAGCCGATCCGCAGCGCCTCGCCCCTGCGAAAGCTCTCGGCCGAGATGAGTTCCAGCAGCTCGTCGTAAGGAATGCGCGAATTGATCTGGCTCAGCTCGAAACGCTCCGCGGTGCGCCGTAGCACCTCTGAGAACCTCGGATTGTCCCCGCAGTCGACGTGCACCAGCAGCGGCGAGAACGCGCACGTCATCACGTCGGTGTACTCCGACGAGTCACGATTGCCGTGAAAGGACAGGTGGGTCACCTCACCGCTGGTGTAAGCGGCCATCACCGTGGTGTACGCGGCGAGGTGGACGACGGACGGCCAGACGTGGTTCCGCTGGCCGATGCGGCGGCTGGCGTGCAGCAGCGCCGGTGAGGTGAGTGAGGCGCTGTGCGGTTCCGGACCGGTGCCGGTCTTGGCGCCGCGCCGCGAGCCGAACGTGTCGGCAGGCAGTTCGGCGATCTCGTCGCGCCAGTAGGCCATCGCGCGATCCTTCGCCGCGAGCGCCTGCGGTGAGGCCTCGTACCGTGCCAGGTCGATGGGCTGGTACCGGATCGGTTCCAGGGTCGCGGGCCTGCCGCTGCCGATCCCGGCGCCGAGCACCTGCAGCTCATGCTCGAACCGGTCCATCGTCCAGGCATCGAAGGCCATGTGGTTGAGCACCATGACGAGCTGGCAGGGGACGCCTGCCGTGGTGATGACGCAGGCGCGGATGGGCCACTCGGCCGCCAGGTCGAACTCCCGTGCGCTGAGCCGCTCGATGACCTCGGACGGGCTCGCGGTGCCGTCACGCTCCGCGGTCACGGCGAGCAGCGGGACGGCCGCGGGTGGGTGCACCCGCTGCTGCGGGCCTGCATCGGTGTCGAGATGGTACGTCGTGCGCAGTGCTTCATGCCTGCGGATCAGGTAATTGAGCACCGATCGCACCCGAACCAGTGACGCGTTCGCGGGCAGCTCGAAGCGGCACACGATGTGCGCGTCGTTGCGGGCAGGTGCCGGCAGCTGCTGATGACGCAGCCAGATATAGCGTTGACCCCAGCACAGCTCCGCGGTCTTGTCCGTGGTCTTGTGTGCGGACAACAGGGGACTCTCCACCGCTCGCCCTCCCTGGCAGCCGTTGGACCGTAGCCGGTTTGAGTCCTCATCCTGGCGTGATTTTCGACCGCAGGCCCGCAGGCAGCACTGACAGGTTGCGGTCGGCGATTGTGTCCACCGTCGTTGCGGATCGCAGACGTTGACACCGCATCCGCTGACCACGATTCTTACGCTCGTCCGCCGATCCGGGCGGGAGGCTATGCGGTGGTCGGGTGATCAACCGGAGCGGCTGTCGGCATCGGTTCGAGGTGGCAGATGACTACGACTGGAATACCCCTGGCGTTCCAGGACATCCTTCGTCCCCACCTGCCCTACGCGGACGCGGGCGAGCTGGTCGACTCCACCGACCTGACAAGCCTCGGCCTGGACTCCATGGGGATCATGGCGTTGCTGGCCGATTTGGAAGACCGCTACGAACTCGAGCTGCCCGACGAGATTCTCAACGAGGCGACGTTCGCGACGGTCGGCTCGCTCTGGCGGACGATCTCGGACCTGGTGACGGCCTGATGACGATGAACGCGCACCGGCCGCTGATCCGGCTCGATGAGTTGCTGCTGTGCGGGCGGGAAGACCGTCCCGCACTTACCTACCAGGACGAGACTCTGAGCTACCAGCAGTTACGCGACCAGGTAGCCGGGGTGGCGGCCGGCCTGCGGGATCTCGGGATTCGCCGCGGTGATCGGGTGCTGGTGTATCTGGAGAAGCGGATCGAGACGGTCGTCGCCATGCTGGCGGTCTCGGCCGCGGATGGCGTTCTGGTACCCGCCAACCCGGTATCGAAACCGGCGCAGGTGGCCTACGTCGCCGCCGACTGTGGTGCCCGTTTCGTCGTCACTACCACCGATCGCTACGCCGTCCTGGCTTCCGAACTCGCCGCCTCGGCGCGGCCGGAGCACCTGATCCTCGTTGCCGGTACCGCCGCCGCGGATCCCGGGCCGGGGCGCTGGCGGTGCACCTCGTGGGCTGCGCTCCGGGGCACGGGCACCGCGCCGGTAAGCGCATCCGCGATCGATACCGACCTCGCGGCGATCTTCTACACCTCGGGCAGCACCGGTGGCCCGAAAGGTGTGGTGCTCTCGCACCGCAACCTGCTCGCGGGCGCCGAGAGCGTCGCAAGCTATCTGGAGCACACCGGCGACGACGTGGTGCTCGGTGCGCTGCCGCTGAGCTTCGACGCCGGCTTCAGCCAGCTGACGACCTCGCTGTTCGCCGGCGCGCACCTGGTGCTGGTGAATTACCTGCTGCCGCGCGAGATCGTCCGGCTCTGCGCCCGGCATCAGGTCACCGCGCTGACCTGTGTGCCACCGTTATGGCTGCAACTGGCGGCACAAACCTGGCCGGCGGAGTCCACGGCATCGTTGCGGTACTTCGCCAACACCGGCGGCCGGATGCCGCGCACGACCCTGGACCAGCTCCGGTCGATCTTTCCGGCGGCGAAGCCGTACCTGATGTACGGGCTCACCGAGGCGTTCCGGTCCACCTATCTCGATCCGGCCCAGGTCGACGCCAGGCCCGATTCCATCGGAAAGGCCATTCCCAACGCCGACGTCCTCGTCCTCAGACCGGACGGGACGCAGTGCGAGTCCGGCGAGCACGGCGAGATCGTGCACCGCGGGGCGCTGGTGGCGCTGGAATACTGGAATGCCCCGGACCTGACCGCGCAGCGCTTCCGTCCCATCCCTCGTCCCGGTGCCGGCTTGCTGACCGAGAACGCGGTGTGGTCCGGCGACGTCGCCTATCGCGACGACGAGGGCTTTCTGTACTTCGTGGGGCGTACCGATGACCTGATCAAGACCTCTGGCTACCGGGTCAGCCCCGCCGAGATCGAGGAGGTCGCGTACGCCAGTGGCCTGGTGAACGAGGCGGTCGCCTTCGGGGTGCCGGACGACCGGCTGGGCCAGCACATCGTCCTGGTGGTGGCCGGCGAGTGCGACGTCGACATTCTGCGCAAGACGCTGCAACACGAGCTCCCGCGCTATCTGGTTCCGCAGCGGATCGTGCTGCTGACCCAGCTTCCCCGCTCCGGTAACGGCAAGTTCGACCGGGTGGCGCTGCGCGGGCAGCTCACCGAGGGGGTCCCGGGATGAGCGTCGCGGGGACGGTACGGGGCCGGGTCGTCGGCGAGCAGTTGGCACCGGGCGGTATTCCCATCGAGCGGCTGGCCGCCCGCGTCGGCAGCACTCCGTTCTTCGCCTACGACCGGGCGCTGGTCACCCGCCGCATCTCGGCCGTGCGCGCGGCCCTACCCGCTGATGTCGAGCTGAACTACGCGGTGAAGGCCAATCCGATGCCCGCCCTGCTGCAGCACCTCAGCGGCCAGGTGGACGGCTTCGACGTGGCATCGGGCGCGGAGTTGCGCCACGCCCTCGATACACCGGTCGCACCGGCGCGGGTGAGCTTCGCGGGCCCCGGCAAGACCGATCCAGAGCTGACCCAGGCGGTCGCCGCCGGGGTCACCATCGAGCTGGAGTCGACCGGCGAGCTGGCCCGCGTGAAGTCCGTGAGCACCGCTCTGCAGATTCCGGCTCGGGTGGCGCTGCGGGTCAATCCTGATTTCACCGTCCGGGGCTCGGGAATGCGCCTCGGTGGCGGCCCGCAGCAGTTCGGCATCGACTGTGAGCAGGTGCCGGCGATGCTGGCAACGCTTCCCGACCCTCGGGTGGAGTTCCAGGGATTCCACGTCTTCGCGGGCTCCCAGAACCTGCGCGCCGACAGCCTGTGCGAGGCGCAACGGCGAACCGTCGAGCTGATCCTGCGACTAGCCGATGCCGCACCCGTACCAGTGCGATACCTCAATCTGGGCGGTGGATTCGGCATTCCGTACTCCTCGCGCGACGTCGCCCTCGAGGTGGCCCAGGTGGGCGACAACCTCGAGGTGCTGATGACCGGGCTGGTCCGTCCCACGCTGCCCGAGGCGCGGGTCGTGCTGGAGCTCGGCCGTTACCTGGTCGGTGAGGCGGGCGTCTACGTCACCCGCGTGGTGGACCGTAAGCAGTCCAGGGGCAAGACGTTCCTGGTCGTCGACGGCGGCATGCACCACCAGCTCGCGGCGTCCGGCAATCTCGGCCAGGCGATCCGGCGCAATTACCCGATCGCGGTCGCCAACCGGATGGGGGCCGGTCCGACGGAGACGGTCAGCGTGGTCGGCGCGCTGTGCACCCCGTTGGACCTACTCGGTGAGGACGTCGAGCTGCCGGTGGCCGGGATCGGGGACCTGATTGCGATATTCCAGGCCGGTGCTTACGGCCTGACAGCCAGTCCCACCGGGTTTCTCAGCCATCCGGCGCCGGTTGAGGTGCTGGTCTAGCTAGCGGATTCCTCGGGGAACAGTGTGGGATCCACGCTGGTGCCGGGATCGATCCACAGCTCCTTCAGGTTCGCGGCCGGTTCCATCGCCGCACGTTGCACGCCGAGCGCCACGGTCCGCAAGGTGTCAACAAGCTGCCGCTCGTCCAGAAGCTCCGAATCGGCTCGCAGGGCGATGCTGGTACGCCCGTTCCTGACGGTGACCCGCACGTCCAGGGGCTGGCCGAACTGACGTGCCATGGGGTTCCATTCCAGCTCCGCCGGGGTCTCGTCGGCTGCGTCCGGGGTCTTGTCGTCCAGCTGGATATGGTTGAACCAGCACCGGAACAGGCTGTTGAACTGCCCGGCCCGTCGGTCTGCCGACGCCTGCCGGGCCAGGTCGCCGACGGCATCGATGTCATAACAGGAGTAGCGATAGGCCTTCGCGCCCGCCCAGTGCACTCGCGTGATGTGATCCGACAGCGACGATCCATAGTCCACTGTGGCCAGCACCGGAATCAACTGGTTCAGGGTGCCCACGACGTGCCGGAGCTCTGGAGGGAAGCGGTTGGACGACATCAGGCCGATCGGAAGCGGCTCGACCCCGGTGCGCTCGGACAGCGCCGCGGCGAGAACCCCCAGCATTACCGATGGAGGCGTCACCCCGAGGGACTTCGCCGCCTGCCCGGCCAGGACGCCGAGGCGGTGCGAGTGCAGAGTCGCCTGGATCCGAGGTCGTTGCTCGCCGTCCTCAAGAGCGGGCAGCGAGTCGATCACCTGCTCGGACAGGATGTTCCGCCAGTACCGTTGCGCACCCGCCCGGCGGCCGGCACTGCTTTCGTCGCGTTGTCGGTCCGCCAGCACGCGCGGCGACGGACCCACCCGGACGGCCACCTCGCCCGCCGGCACACCGGCCAGTAACGCCCTGGCCTGCTCGGTCAACTCGAGAACGGACCAGACATCGAGGATCAGATGCGAGAACGACAGCGAGCAGAACATCGGCTCGTCGCCGGTGGTCACCAGCAGCGCCCGCCAGCCCGGGTCTCCGGTCATGGCAAAGGGTCGCTCGATCAGGGCAGCCGTCGTGCGCTCGGGGTCTCCGGCATCGGGGACCGGGCGGTCGAGCCGCTCCACCGGCATCGCCAGGTCGTCGTGCACGTGCTGGACCGGCACCCCGTTGCGCACCTCGTAGGTGGTGCGCAACGGCTCGTGCCAGTCACTCAGCTGGCGGAGCACGGCCAAGACCCGGTGCAACGAAAAGCCCCGCAGGTCCCAGGTGGCCGAGAGGTTCGCTTCGTGCTTGCAGTCGTCCGGATAGGCATCGATCTCGCGCCAGCTGTAGAGCTGCCCGAAACTGAGTGGAGTTTCGACGGGCACGGTCGCCTCCCTCTCGGCTCGAGCCGGCGCGTGACGCCCGAGCCTTCTCATTGATCCGCGACGCTAGAGAGCCGTCCGCGACGCAGTCAAGGCCGACCGATGACAGCTTCTGCAAGTGACTACCTGCCATCACGATGCCTGGTATTTGTGCCGTCGGCACTGAGAAAGTGTTCCTGGCCCGATAAGTCCGCGACCGGTTCTGGAGACGATGCGCAGGGCACATCGAGCGAAACGACATCGACGATCGAGAACCTGAGGGCTTGAGAGGCGCATCGAATGGTGGGGAAGTGGAGTTCGCCGGCAATGGCTGAGCCGATCGCCATTGTCGGCATGTCGTGTCGGCTGCCCCAGGCCCACGACCTCGCCGCCTTCTGGACGGTGCTGCGGAACGGCGTGGACGCCATCACCGAGGCACCCGCCGACCGGTGGGCGCCGGGGATCGCCACCGAGTACCGCCGCGCCGGGTTTATCGACACTGTCGACCAGTTCGACGCCGAGTTCTTCGGGATCTCTCCGAACGAGGCCGCCGTGATGGACCCTCAACAGCGGCTGGCGCTGGAACTGTCCTGGGAGGCGCTGGAAAACGCGCGCGTCGTGCCGAGGGACCAGCGCGATTCCGACTGCGGTGTCTTTCTCGCAGCGATCGCCCACGACTACGCGACCATGCAGGACCGGCTCGGAGCCGAGGGCGTCGGTCCGCACTCTTACACCGGCACCCATCGCGCCATCATCGCGAACCGGGTCTCATACTTTCTCGGGCTGCGTGGGCGAAGCCTGACCGTCGACACCGGCCAGTCCTCGTCCCTGGTCGCCGTGCAGCTGGCATGCGAGAGCCTGCGACGCGGCGAGAGCCGACTCGCGCTGGCCGGTGGCGTGAACCTCAACCTGCTCGCCGAAACCACCGCCGCCATCGGAGGATTCGGAGCGCTGTCACCGGACGGCCGCTGCCACGTCTTCGACCAGCGCGCCAACGGCTACGTCCGTGGCGAGGGCGCCGGAGTCATTGTTCTGAAGCCACTGGCCGCCGCGCTGGACGACGGCGACGCGGTGCACTGCGTGATCCTGGGCGGCGCGGTCAACAATGACGGCGGCGGCAACGGCCTGACCGCCCCCAGCCAGCGTGCCCAGCAAGAAGTCATCGAGCTGGCGTGCGCGCAGGCGGGCGTGCGCGCCGTCGACGTTCAGTATGTGGAGCTGCACGGGACCGGTACCCGGGTCGGCGACCCGATCGAGGCAGGCGCTCTCGGCGCGGCGCTGGGCGGCGATCGTGCGGCCCGCAAGGAGTTGCTGGTCGGCTCAGTGAAAACCAACATCGGCCACCTGGAGGGTGCCGCGGGCGTCGCGGGGCTGCTGAAGGTGGCACTCAGCCTCGGGCACCGGCAGTTGCCCGCCAGCCTGCACTTCGACACGCCTTCGCCCCAGATTCCGCTCGCCCAGCTCGGGCTCGACGTCGTGCGGACCGGGCGGGACTGGCCCAGTCCCGACCAGCCGCTGATCGCCGGCGTCAGCTCATTCGGAATGGGCGGCACGAACTGTCACCTGGTGCTCGGTGAAGCTCCGCGGCAACCCGTCGCCGCTACCGCAGTCGAGTTACCGATCGACGTGCCGTGGCTGCTGTCGGCTCGTTCGGCCACCGCCCTGCGCGCGCAGGCTGATCGGCTGCACGAGCAGCTTGTCGCCGCACCCGCCACCGACCCAGCTCGGGTCGCGCTCTCGCTTGCCCGCAGCCGTGCCCGATTCGAGCACCGCGCCGTGGTTGCCTCCAGCGACGCGGCGACGATGCTGGCCGGCGTTCAGGCCCTCGCCGCGGGCATGCCGCACCCGTCCGTCGTGACCGGCGCCGTGGTGACCGGGCGGTGCGCTTTCATCTTTCCCGGTCAGGGTTCGCAGTGGACCGAGATGGCCCGGGAGCTGCTGAAGGACTCTGCGCCGTTCGCCGAGGCACTCACGGCCTGCGACCACGCGCTGGCACCATTCGTCGACTACTCGCTGCTGGACGTGCTGCGCGGCGTGCCGGAAGGCCCGGGCTTCGACCGCGTGGACGTGGTCCAACCGGCGCTCTGGGCCGTCATGGTCGCCCTGGCCGCGGTGTGGCGTTCGGTCGGCGTGCGACCGGACGTGGTTCTCGGGCACTCCCAGGGCGAGATCGCGGCGGCCACCGTCGTCGGCGCGCTGTCGCTGTCCGATGGAGCAAGGGTGGTCGCCCTGCGCAGCCGGGCACTGGCGGCAATCGCGGGCAGTGGCGGCATGATGTCGGTCGCCGCCGGCTCGTCATTGGTGCGGGCCGCGATCGAGGCGATCGCGCCGGGTGCCACCATCGCTGCCGTCAACAGCCCGCGGTCGGTGGTGGTCTCGGGAACCGACGCAGACCTGGCCGCACTCGCGGAGCACTTCGACTCGCAGGGACACCGCGCCAAGCTGGTTGCGGTCGACTACGCCTCGCATTCGGCGGCCATGGAGCAGTTGCGTGACGAGCTGCTTTCGGCGCTGGAGCCGGTCAGCCCGGTGTCGGTTGACACCACCTTCGTCTCGACGTTGACGGGTACGGTGATGGACACCGCCGGTCTGAACGCCGAGTACTGGTACCGCAGCATGCGCCAGCCCGTCGAGTTCGCGACGGCAAGCACGGTGGCGCTCGCCGAGGGTTGTCGCGTGTTCGTCGAGTGCAGCCCGCATCCCGTTCTGGTCGCCGCGGTAGAAGAGACCATCGAGGACACCGGGCAGCATGCCGCGGTGCTGGGTACGCTCCGTCGGTCCTCGGGCGGGCGGCAGCAGGTCTCGCGGGCGCTGGCCGAGGCGTACGTCAGTGGCCTGCCGGTGGACTGGACCGGCCCGGTGACCGTGACCCGCGCCGAGCTGATCGAACTGCCCAGCTATGCCTTCGCGCGCCGCCGGCACTGGCTGAGCGCTTCGGCAACCGCTGCGGCGGGTGCCCCGATGCGCGCCGTGCAGCCCGTGCTGGCGGCACCGCTCCCACCGCTCGCGGAGGCCGTCCCGACCGGCCATTCGCGCCGTGAGCTGCTGGACCTGGTGCTCGCGCTGACCGCCGAGGCGCTCGGCTACGACGGCCCGCGCGACGTTGCCGCCACCCGGAGCTTCAAGGAGCTGGGAGTCGGTTCGGACACCGCGGTGGCGCTGCGCAACCGGCTCCGTGCCGCGACCGGCCTCAGCCTGCCCACCGGCCTGCTGTACGACTACCCGACCCCGGACGCACTCGCCGACCGGCTGAGTGCCCTTACCGGGCCTGCTGAATCGGCTACGGCGACCCAACCGGCAGCCGAGCGAGCGGATGCCGACGACCCGATCGTCATCGTCGCGACGGGCTGCCGCTTTCCCGGCGGCGTCACCTCCGCCGCCGGGCTGTGGGACCTCGTCACCAGCGGCACCGATGCCATCACCGGATTCCCGGCCAACCGCGGCTGGGACAGCGATGCCCTATTCGCCACCGGACCGGAGCGGTCGGGCACCAGCGACACCCGGCTCGGCGGTTTTCTGTACGACGCCGACCTGTTCGACCCCGGGTTCTTCGGGATCAGCCCGCGCGAGGCCTTGGCGATGGACCCGCAGCAGCGGGTGCTGCTGGAGATCTGCTGGGAGGCTCTCGACGGGGCAGGCATCGACCCGTGGTCCCTACGCGGCAGCCGGATGGGCGTGTTCGTCGGCGCGATGGCCCCGGATTACGGCCCGCGGCTGCACCAGCCGACCGGCGCCACCGACGGCCACCTGCTGACCGGGACCGCACTCAGCGTGCTGTCCGGCCGTGTCGCCTACACGTTCGGACTCGAGGGACCCGCCGTCACGGTGGACACCGCCTGCTCGTCCTCGCTGGTCGCGATTCACCTTGCCGCCCAGGCACTTCGGCGGGGTGAGTGCTCTGCCGCACTGGCCGGCGGAGTGACCGTGATGGCCACGCCCGGGATGTTCGTGGAATTCAGCCGGCAGGGTGGCCTGGCGGCGGACGGGCGCTGCAAGCCGTTCGCGGCCGGCGCCGATGGCACCGGCTGGGCCGAGGGCGCCGGTGTGGTGCTGCTGGAACGGATGTCGGACGCGCGCCGCAACGGTCGCGAGATCCTTGCCGTCCTGCGTGGCACGGCGATGAACCAGGACGGCCGCAGCAACGGCATGACGGCGCCGAACGGGGTGGCACAGCAGCGGGTGATCCGACAGGCGCTCGCCGACGCCGGGCTGGACCCGAGCGAGGTAGACGTCGTCGAGGCGCACGGCACCGGCACCACCCTCGGAGACCCGATCGAGGCCGCCGCGCTGCTTGCCACCTATGGCGAGCACCGCGAGAAGGACCGGCCGTTGTGGCTCGGCTCGGTGAAGTCGAACATCGGTCACACCCAGGCCGCGGCCGGAGTTGCCGGAGTGATCAAGATGGTGCAGGCATTACGCACCGGCATCCTGCCCGCCACGCTGCATGCCGACCAGCCGAGCCCGCACGTGGACTGGGACGACGACGCACTTCGGCTGCTCGGCGACGCCGTGCCGTGGCCCGCTTCGGATCACCCGCTGCGCGCGGGCGTATCCGGCTTCGGCATCAGCGGAACCAACGGCCATCTGCTCCTTGAGCAGGCACCGCCCACCGATCCGGAACCGTCGCACGACGGCCCGCTGGTGTGGGTGTTCTCAGCACATACCGAGTCCGCACTGCGTAGCTACGCGCGCTCGCTGCGCGACTACGCCTCGGCGGCCGCCACCGACCTGACGGGGGTCGCCCGCGCGCTGGGCAGCCGCGCCGCCCTGACGCACCGGGCCGTGATTCTGGCCGCGGACCGGACGGAGCTGCTCGCCGGGCTGACCGCGGTGCTCGAAGGTGACGCCCATCCCGCCGTAGTCACGGGGACGGCGGCCGAGGTGCAACCAGTGTTCGTGTTCCCGGGCCAGGGCTCGCAGTGGAATGGCATGGCAGTCGAACTACTCGATGGCAACGAGGGATTCCGTACCGAACTGCAGCGATGCGACGCGGCGTTGCTCGTGCACACCGGGTGGTCGGTGCAGGACGTGCTGCGCGGCGTCGACGGCGCGCCCGCGCTGGCAGGCTCTGACGTGATCCAGCCCGTGCTGTTCGCGGTCATGGTGTCGCTCGCCGCACTGTGGCGCTCGGTCGGTGTGCGGCCGGTCGCCGTCATCGGCCACTCGCAGGGTGAGCTCGCCGCAGCCTGCGCTGCGGGTGCACTGTCGCTGCCTGACGCGGCCAGGATTGTGGCACTGCGCAGCCGGGCACTGATGGCCCTCGGCGGCACCGGCGGCATGGTGGCGGTGTCACTGCCTGAGGCGGCGGTGCGCGAGCGGTTGGCGCCATGGGACGACCGGCTCTGGGTGGCGATCCTCAGCGGGCCCGAGAGCACCGTGGTGGCGGGGGAGCTGGCTGCGCTGGAGGAGTTCGCGGCCGCCTGTGCCGGGGCCGCGCAGGTGCGCAAGGTGGCCATCGACTACGCCGCGCACACCCCGCACATCGAGAACCTGCGCGACGAGCTGTGCGCGATCTTCGACGGAACGACCCCGCAGGACACCGAGGTCGCCTTCTGCTCGGCGCTGGAGGCCGGCTTCGTCGAGCCGGCCGAGCTGGTCGCCGACTACTGGTACCGCGGCCTGCGGTACCCGGTGCGCTTCGACGCGGCCATCCGGGCGTTCGACAGGTACGCCCGGCCGCTGTTCATCGAGGCCAGCCCGCACCCGGTGCTGACCGGCCACGTGCAGGACACCCTGCGTGCGGCGGGCGAAGCTGGCGACGCCGTCGGCACGCTGCGCCGTGGCGAGGGCGGTCCGGCGCGCTTTCTCCGCTCGGCGGCCGAGGCCTACGTCCGCGGGGCAGCGGTGCGGTGGTCCACGCTGCTCGGCCCGGCACCGAGCACCCGGCCGAAGCTGCCCCCGTACCCGTTCGAGCGCAGCCGCTACTGGGTCGAGGCCGCCCCGCAGGCGCCGGCAGGAACCGCCGCCTCGGGACATCCTCTGCTCGCCACGGTGCTGCCGCTGGCGGACTCCGACGGCTACCTGCTTACCGGCCGGCTGTCCCTGGCCAGCACGCCGTGGCTGGCCGACCACGCGGTGGACGGGTCGGTACTGCTGCCCGGCACCGCCTTCGTGGAACTGGCCCTGCAGGCGGCGGCCGCCGCGGGCTGCCACCTGCTGGAAGATCTCACGCTGGAAAGCCCGATCGTCCTTGTCGAACCGGGGGCGCTACAGGCGCAGCTCCTGGTTGGCGCGCCTGACGATGCCGGCCGGCGAAGGCTGACGCTGCACAGCCGCCCTGCCGATTCGCCGGACGCGGACTGGACCCGGCACGCCACCGGCACGGTAGCCGTCAGCGATCCTGGATACGGCAGCGAGACATTCTCGATTCCTGAGGATGCCGTCGAAGTCGAGCTGACCGACGTGTACGGGCAGCTGGCGGATCGCGGTTACCAGTACGGTCCCGCCTTCCAGGGCCTGCAACGGGCCTGGCGCTCGGACAGCGACCGGTTCGTCGAGGTCGCCCTGCCGGACGCTCCGGCCGCCCAGGCGGAACGTTTCACCCTGCACCCGGCGCTGCTCGACGCGGTGATGCACCTGCTCGTCCTCGATGGCGGCGACGGCTCTGACGCCCAGTCGCTGCTGCTGCCGTTCGCGTGGAGCGGCGTGCGGGTGATCGCACCGGGCGCGAGCCAACTGCGGGTGCGGATCCGCACCCTCACCGAGGACCAGGTAGCGCTGGCGATCGTCGACGAGACAGGGCGGCCGGTTGCCGCCGTGGACTCCCTCACGCTGCGCCGCGCTCCCAGGCGCGGCCCCGCCACGAGCCTGCCGGACTCGGGTGCCTACGCCCTGAACTGGATCGCCGGTGACGCCGTCGCGCTTGAGCTGACCGGTCAGTCGTGGGCCGTGGTCGGTATCGACATGTCGGTGGACGACCTCACCGCGCAGCTGGACAAGGCCGGCGCGGACGTCGCCCGGCACTATGACCTGGGCTCGCTCGCGGACCTCACCACCGGTGCGATGCCTGCCACCGTCGTCATTCCGCTGGCCCTCGACGTGGACGCCGAGGACCTGCCGTACACGACGCAGGAGGTCGTCTGCGAGGTACTCCACCTGATCCAGACCTGGGTCGGGGACGAGCGCTTCGTCGAGTCCCAGCTGCTGTTCGTGACCGGGGGAGCCACCGCGGCAATCCGCGCCGAGGACGTGGCCGCCAGTGCGGTGTGGGGCCTGGTCCGGTCGGCCGCTGCTGAGCATCCAGGTCGATTCGCCCTGCTGGACTCGGTGGATCTGGCATCGTTGACCGACGGGTGGCCGCTGGTGGCGGGACTGCTTGCCGCCGGTGAATGGCAGCTCGCGATCCGGAACGGTGCGCTGGTGGTTCCGCGGCTGGCCCCGGTGACCGTGGGTCCCGACACCGTCGAGCAGTCCGCGGGCAACGAATCGGCTGGCGCGGTGCTGGTGACCGGCGGAACCGGTGGCCTGGGCGCGCTGGTTGCCGAGCGGCTGGTCACGGTGCACGGTGTGCGGCAGCTGGTGCTGGTCTCGCGACGCGGTGCCGACGCCCAGGGCGCTCCGGAGCTCGTCGCGCGCCTGCAGGCTGCCGGTACGCAGGTGCGAGTCGAGGCGTGTGACGTCTCGGATCGGGCCGCGTTGACCGCGCTCGTCCGGCGGGTGAGTGCGGACTGGCCGCTGTCCGCGGTGGTGCACGCGGCGGGTACCGTCGCCGACGCGCCGGTCGGCCGGCTGTCCGCTGCTCAGGTCGGCACGGTGTTCGGCCCGAAGGCGGACGCGGCCTGGTATCTGCATGAGGCGACGGCGGATTCATCCCTGTCGGCCTTCGTGCTCTTCTCCTCCGTCGCGGGTGTGGTCGGCAATGCGGGCCAGGGCAACTACGCCGCGGCCAACGGATTCCTGGACGGCCTGGCAAGCTACCGGCGGCAGTCCGGCCTGCCCGCGGTCTCGGTGGCCTGGGGACTGTGGCACGTGGTCACCGGGATGACGGGCGGCCTGGGTGAGGCGGATGTGGTCAGGCTGGCCCGGGCCGGGGTGTCGCCGCTGGCCGCCGAACAGGGTTTGGCATTGTTCGACCAGACATTTCGCGGTGCCGGCTCGTCATCGGACCCCGCCCCGGTCGTCGTCGCGGCAGCCTGGGACGCGGCGGGGCTTCGCGGGCGCGCCGAGGACGGTGCGCTGGCGCCGGTGCTGCGCGGCCTCGCCCGGGCTCCCCGGCGATCAGCACCCAAGCCGAGCGCGGCTTCCCCGAGTGCTGACAGTGCGGCACACAGTGGCCGTAACACTGCCAAGGCCGGATCGTCGGCGGAGCTCGCTGAGCGGCTGTCGACGGTCAGCGAGGCCGCCGGGCGGCAAGCGGTCCGCGAGCTCGTCCGGTCCCACGTTGCCCGGGTGCTGGCGCACGCGGACTCGGAGTCGGTGGACGCCGACCGGACGTTCAGCGAGCTGGGCTTCGACTCCCTCACCGTGGTCGAGCTGCGCAACGGTCTCGATGCCGCGACCGGGCTGCGGTTGCCGGCGACGCTGGCCTTCGACTATCCCACGGTCAAGGTGCTGGCAGATCACCTGTACGCGGCGGTGGCCCCGAAGCCGCAGGCCCCCGAGGAGACCTTGCGGGTGAGCCTGGACGACGTCGAGCGGCTGCTATCCGGGGCCGATGAGGCGGTGCGCGGCAAGGTCGTCGCGATGCTGCACAGCACGCTGGTCCGGCTGGAAACCGCGCCGTCCGGTGAGGTCGACGCGCACGCCGTCCCGGCGAGCGAGCCCGACGTCCGGGCTGCCCTGGACGAGGCGTCCGACGACGAGATCTTCGCCTTCCTGGACGGCCCGCTGTGACCGCCGCGCCCGTCCGAATGCCGCAACGAACTCCGCTTTCGAAGGGTTGGGCTCATGCCGACTGAAGACAAGCTACGCGAGTACCTCAAGCGTGTGACCGTCGATCTCAGTGAGGCCCGGCGCCGGCTCAGCGAGTTGGAGGACAGCAACCGCGAGCCGATTGCGATCATCGGGATGGCCTGCCGCTTTCCCGGTGGCGTCACGACGCCCGAAGACCTCTGGGAGCTGATGGCCGATCGCACCGACGCCATCGGTGAATTCCCCACCGACCGTGGCTGGGATCTCGAAGGCATCTACGACCCGGACCCCGACGCGCTCGGCAAGTCCTACACCCGCAACGCCGGCTTTCTGTATGACCTGGCGGACTTCGATGCCGGGTTCTTCGAGATGAGCCCGCGCAGCGCCCTGGCCACCGACCCGCAGCACCGGCTGTTCCTCGAGACCAGCTGGGAGGCCTTCGAGCGCGCCGGCATCGACGTGACCACCTTGCAGGGCAGCCAAACCGGTGTCTTCGCCGGCAATATGTACAACGACTACGCGCAGCGGTTCATCGGCACCTCGCCGCAGTCGGTGGAGGGCATCCTGTTCACGTCGAATGCCTACAGCGTGCTGTCCGGCCGGGTGTCCTATACCTTCGGGCTGGAGGGGCCGGCCGTCACCGTCGACACCGCGTGCTCGTCCTCGCTGGTCGCGATTCACCTTGCGGCACAGGCTCTTCGCGGCGGGGAGTGCTCGCTGGCACTCGCCGGCGGGGTGAGCGCGATGGCCACCTCGGACACCTACGTGGAGTTCAGCCGCCAGCGCGCGCTGTCCGCCGACGGCCGCTGTCGCTCGTTCTCGGCCGCCGCCTCGGGCGCCGCGTGGTCGGAGGGAGTGGGCGTTCTGCTGCTGGAGCGGCTGTCCGATGCGCAGCGCAACGGCAGGCGCATCCTCGGCGTCATCCGCGGCACCGCGGTCAACCAGGACGGGCACAGCAACGGCATGACGGCCCCCAACGGCCCCGCGCAGGAGCGGGTGATCGCGCAAGCCCTGGCCGACGCGGGCCTCGACACCCGCGACGTGGACGCCGTCGAGGCGCACGGCACCGGCACCAAGCTGGGCGACCCGATCGAGGCCCAGGCGCTGATGGCGACCTACGGTCAGGACCGGCTCGACGGACAGCCGCTCTGGCTCGGCTCGGTGAAGTCGAACCTCGGCCACACCCAGGCTGCCGCCGGGGTCGCCGGGGTCATCAAGATGGTGCTGGCGATGCAGCATGGCGTGCTCCCCGCCACCCTGCACGCCGAGGAGCCGACGCCGCACGTCGACTGGTCGGCGGGCTCGCTCAGCCTGCTCACCGATGCGCGCGAGTGGCCGCGGCAGGGGCACCCGCGCCGTACCGGGGTGTCGTCCTTCGGCATCAGTGGCACGAACGCCCATCTGGTGCTGGAAGAGGGGCCGCCGCGCAGCGACGACCCGCCGCGGGCCGGCCGGCAGGGCCCGTTGGCGTGGCTGGTGAGCGCCCGCAGTGCGAGCGCGCTGGCCGGACAGGCTCGCCGGTTGCGCGATTTCGTCACGGCAAACCCCGCTGCCGAGGCTGCCGACGTGGCCTACTCCCTCGCCACCAGCCGCGCGCTGTTCAAGCACCGTGCTGTGGTCGTAGGCGCGGACCGGGATGCCCTGGTCGCCGCCCTGGATGCCTACCTCGCCGGCTCGCCCGGCGCCGGTGTGGTGACGGGCGCGACCCGGGACAAGATGAAACTGGCGTTCCTGTTCACCGGGCAGGGCGGCCAGCGGCCCGGCATGGGCGCCCAGTTGTACGCGGGGTATCCGGTGTTCGCCGCTGCCTTCGACGAGGTCTGCGACATGCTGGACCGCTACCTCGACCAACCGCTGCGCGAGCTGATGTGGGCGCGGCCCGGCACGCCCGACGCGGAGTTGCTGAACGAGACCCGCTATACCCAACCCGCGCTGTTCGCCTACCAGGTGGCGGCATTCCGCTTGCTGGATTCGCTCGGAGTGCGGCCGGATGCCGTGGCCGGCCACTCGGTCGGTGAGTTCGCGGCCGCGTATGTCGCCGGTGTCTGGTCGCTGGCCGACGCCGCCCGGCTGATCGCCATTCGCGGGCGGCTGATGCACGCCTTGCACGCGCCGGGCGCGATGGTGGCGATCGAGGCGTCAGAAGACGAGCTCGCCCCGATGCTTGCAGGGCAATGCCGGTTGGGGATCGCGGCTCTCAACGGGCCGACCAGCCTGGTGGTGTCCGGTGACGAGGCCGACTGCCTGGCACTGGCCGACTACTGGCGCGGCGTGGGTCGGCGGACCCGGCGGCTGCCGGTCAGCCATGCCTTCCACTCGCCGCTGATGGAACCGATGATCGACGACTTCGCCGCCGAGGTGAAGAACGTGAGCCTGAGCGAGCCCCGGCTCACCGCCGTGACGAACTCCGTGGGCGGTCTCGAGGAACTGTCCTGGGTCCAGCCCGAATACTGGATCGAGCAGATTCGCCGCGCGGTGCGCTTCTCCGACACCATCGCCGGTCTCGAATCCGGCGGTGTCAACGGCTACCTCGAGGTCGGCCCCGATGCCGTACTGTCCGGCCTGGTGCACGACAGCGTCACCGCCTCGGACCCGGTCGTGATGCCGCTGCGGCGTGGTGATCGGGACGAGTGCGAGGCGCTGCTCAGCTGCCTCGCGCAGGCCTCGGTGGCGGGTGTGCCGGTCGGGTGGGGCACCCTGTTCGACGGTGCCGACAACATCGGCCCGGACCTGCCGCTGTACGCCTTCGACCGTCAGCGCTACTGGCTGGAGCCGCCTCGCCGGGGCATCGATGTCGCGGCCGTCGGCCTGCGCCCGGTCGATCACCTGATGCTCGGTGCGGCCGTCGAGGTCGGTGACGGCGGCGGGGTGGTGCTGACCGGCGGCGTATCCCTTGCCGATTTCCCTTGGCTGGCTGACCATTGCGTGGCAGGGGCCGTGGTGGTTCCGGGCACCGCGGTGCTCGACGTCGTCCTGGAGGCGGCTGCCCAGGTGGGCTGCGACCAGGTCGAGGAGTTGATGTTCGAGGCACCCCTGGTGCTGCCGGCGTCCGGCCGGCTCTTTCTGCAGGTCGTTCTGGACGCGGGAGGCGAGAACTCCCGCCGGTCGGTCAAGGTGTACTCCCGGCCCGAGAGCGGCACCTGGGCGCGCTGCGCCTCGGGTGTCGTGGTGGCCGGTGGGCTTGCCGGTGGGGTGTGTGACTGGGCGACCGCGTGGCCGCCGTCCGGCGTCACCGAGATCGACGTGACCGGTCGCTACGACGCGCTGGAGGAGTACGGCTACGAGTACGGCCCAGCCTTCCGCGGCGTGACGGCCGCCTGGTCGCGCGGTGCGGATCTCTTCGCCGAGGTGGTGGTGCCAGCGGGCTTGGAGGACAGGGGCTTCGGCATCCATCCGGCCGTGCTGGACGCGACGTTCCATCCGCTGCTGCTCACCGGTGGCGCGTCGGAACTGCGATTGCCCTTTGTGTTCCGGAGAGTTGCGCTCTGCGCCTCGGGTGCCGGTGTGCTGCGGGTGCGGCTGGCGGTGTCGGGCGACGACGTGCAGGTGCAGGCCGCGGACGTCTCCGGGCAGCTGGTGTTCGGCATCGAGTCGCTGCGGGTACGGACGGTGGCACCGGAATCGCTGGCCTCGGTCAGCCGGGCGAGCGGTCCACTTTCTTACGGTGTGGACTGGACACCGGTCGTGGCGGCAGCCGGCACGGACGGCTCGCGGTGGGCCTGCCTGGGGAAGCCGATCGAGGGCCTGGACAACTTCGCCGACGCCGACGAGCTGGTCGCGGCGGTGGCCGACGGCCAGCCCGCCCCGGACTTCGTCGCGGTCTCCCTGGGCGCCGAGGTGCCCTGGTCGGAGAGCCTTCCGGACCGTGCCCGCGCGCTGGCCAACCAGGCGCTGGAGTTGCTGCAGCGCTGGATCTCAGACGACCGGTTCGCGCTGTCTCGGCTGGTGTTCCTCACCTGGGGCGCGGTCGGCCCCGAGGTCGACGACGTCGCCGCCGCCTCGGTGTGGGGCCTGGTGCGAACCGCACAGTCCGAGCACCCGGGGCGCTTCATCCTCGCCGACCTCGCCGGGAACCTTATCGACTGGACCTCGCTGGCGGCCGCGGTGGCCGCGGACGAGACGCAGGTCGCGGTCCGCGACGGGGTGCTGCTGGCACCCCGGGTCGCTCGGCGGCAGGCGCCGGCGGCAATCGCCCCGGCCGTGAACGGCGGGACGGTCCTGATCACCGGTGGCACCGGCGGCCTCGGCGCGCTGGTGGCCGAGCACCTGATCACCCAGCACGGCGTACGGCACCTGGCGCTGGCCTCGCGCCGGGGACCCGACGCTCCCGGCGCGGCAGCCCTGACCGCGCGGCTCCAAGCGCTCGGCGCGCAGGTTCGTGTGCTTGCCTGTGACGTCGCCGATCGGGACGCCGTGGCCGCCCTGCTCGCCGGCATCTCGCCGGAGCACCCCCTCACGGGCATCGTGCACACCGCCGGGGTGCTCGACGACGCCACCGTGGACGGGCTGTCGGCCGGACAGCTGGACAGCGTGTTCGGTCCGAAGGTGGACGCGGCCTGGCACCTGCACGAGCTGACCCTGGACCTGCCGCTGTCGATGTTCGTGCTGTTCTCCTCCATTGCGGGCGTGCTGGGCAGCCCCGGACAGGGCAACTATGCGGCGGCCAACGTCACCCTGGACGGCCTCGCCGCCTACCGCCGGCAGCTCGGACTGCCCGGAGTGTCGGTGGCGTGGGGACTGTGGAACGACGAGTCCAGCATGGCCGGCAGCCTCAGCAAGACCGAGCTGGCCCGGATGTCGCGCTCCGGCGTGGCCGCGCTGACCGCCGAGCAGGGCCTCGCGCTCTTCGATGTGGCAGCAGCCGCGCCGGATTCACTGGTCGTCGCGGTCCGCTGGGACAACGGTGGCCTGCATGCCCGGGCCGAGGGTGGCGCGCTGCCGTCGGTACTGCGGGGGCTGGTCCGGGCGCCGCGCCGGGCCGCCGCCGGAGCCGTCACCGCGCCGGGTGGATCGGGGCTGGCCGCCCGGCTGGACTCGCTGCCCGAGGCGGATGGCCGACGGATGCTGACCGATCTGGTCTGCGGTCACGTCGCCGCGGTGCTGGCACATGCCAACGCGCAGGCGGTCGAGGTGGAAAGGTCGTTCAGCGAGCTGGGCTTCGACTCGCTCACCGCGGTCGAACTGCGCAACCGGCTCGAACTGGAGACCGGCATCCGGCTGCCCGCCACGCTCGCCTTCGACCATCCGACGGTGGCCGCTCTGGTCGAGCACCTGTACTCGACGCTGGCACCGGCGCCTCCGACCGCCGAGGAGACGCTGCGGGACAGCCTCGACCGGGTCGGGCTGATGCTGGCCGCGGACGACGAGAGCCGCGGCAAGCTCATCGCGATCCTGCACAGCACCCTGGCTCGCTGGGGTTCCGGCTTCAGCAGCGCGAGCGTCAACGGCAGCTCGACGCTCAACGGCAGCCAAGCCCGCACCGTCGCGGCGACGGTGGACTCGGCCACGGACGAAGAAATCTTCGCCCTGCTCGACAACGACTTCTGACCCTGCATCATCTGCTGAAAGGGCCTTCATGGCGACCGACGAAGAACTCCGCAACTACCTCCGCCGTGCCGTCGTCGACCTCGCTGACGTGCGTCGTCGGCTGGCCGACGCCGAGGGCCGGCTGGGCGAGGTCGAGGAGAGTCGCCACGACCCCATCGCCATCGTCGGAATGGGCTGCCGCTTTCCCGGCGGGGTGAGCACCCCCGAGCAGCTCTGGGATCTGGTGAACACCCGTCAGGACGTGATCGGCACCTTTCCGACCGATCGTGGCTGGGATCCCGACCTGTACGACCCGGACCCCGAGGTATCGGGCAAGACCTACAGCCAGCTCGGCGGCTTCATCTACGAGGCACCGGAGTTCGACGCAGGCGTCTTCGGCATGAGTCCGCGTGCGGCGCTGGCCACCGACCCCGCGCACCGGATGCTGCTGGAGATCTGCTGGGAGGTGTTCGAACGGGCCGGCATCGATCCCACCGCCCTGCGCGGCAGCCGGACCGGCGTGTATGCGGGCTGCATGTATGACTATTACGCGACCCGGTTCCTGAACACCGAGACTCCGGAGTCGGTGGACGGCTCGCTGCACACGGCCAACCTGCAGAGTGTGCTGTCCGGCCGGGTGTCCTACACGTTCGGCCTGGAAGGGCCGGCGGTCACCGTGGACACTGCCTGCTCGACGTCGCTGGTCGCGATTCACCTTGCTGTGCAAGCCCTGCGCCGCGGTGAGTGCTCGCTGGCGCTGGCCGGTGGAGTCACCGTGATGGCGGATCCGATCATGTTCGTGGAGTTCTCCCGGCAGCGTGGGCTCGCCCTGGACGGCCGGTGCAAGGCGTTCTCCGAGGCAGCGGACGGTACCAGTTGGGCAGAGGGCGGCGGAATGCTGCTGCTGGAACGGCTGTCCGACGCCCAGCGCAACGGCCGGCAGATCCTTGCGGTGATCCGGGGCAGCGCCATCAACCAGGACGGTCGCAGCAACGGCATGACCGCGCCGAATGGCCCATCGCAGGAGCGGGTGATCTGGCAGGCGCTGGCCGACGCCCGACTGGACGCCCGCGATGTCGACGCCGTCGAGGCGCACGGTACCGGCACCAAGCTCGGTGATCCCATCGAGGCGCAGGCGCTGCTGGCCACCTACGGCAAGCATCGCGACGCCGACCGGCCGTTGTGGCTCGGATCGCTGAAGTCCAACCTCGGGCACACCCAGGCCGCGGCGGGGGTCGGCGGCATCATCAAGATGGTGCTCGCGATGCGTCACGGCGTGCTGCCGGCGACGCTGCATGCCGACCAGCCGAGCAGCTACGTGGACTGGTCCGCGGGCACCGTCGAGCTGCTGACCGAGCCGGTGGCCTGGTCTCATCCCGATCGCCCGGTGCGCGCGGCGGTCTCGGCGTTCGGAATCAGTGGCACGAATGGCCATGTGATCGTTGAGGGACCGCCCGATCCGGTGCCGACTGCTGAGCTCGCTGAACCCGTGGCCAGCCACTCGCTGGTGTGGGTGGTGTCTGCCCGGACCTCGCAGTCGCTGCGCAGCCAGGCCGCCCGGCTGCTCGACTACGCCAGCACCGCCGAGGCGTCCGATCTCGCGGCGGTCGGTCAGGTGCTGGCCGGCCGCGCGCGGTTGATGCATCGCGCGGTCGTGGTCGCCACCGACCGGGACGAGCTGCTGGCCGGGCTGGCAGCGGTGGCCGGGGACACGCCCCATCCGGCCGCGGTCGTCGGTACCGCCGAGGACGTCTCGCCGGTGTTCGTGTTTCCCGGACAGGGCACCCAGTGGGCCGGGATGGCGGTTGAACTTCTCGATTCCCACGAACTGTTCCGCGACGAGCTGCGTCGCTGTGACGAGGCGTTGGCGGTACATACCGGATGGTCGGTTATGGCGGTGCTGCGTGAGCAGGCCGGTGCGCCGGCGCTGGCGGGCTCGGCCGTGGTTCAGCCGGTGCTGTTCGCGGTGATGGTGTCGCTGGCCGCGCTGTGGCGCTCCGCCGGTGTCGAGCCGAGTGCGGTGCTGGGCCACTCTCAGGGTGAGATCGCCGCAGCCTGCGTGGCGGGAGCGCTTTCCCTCGAGGACGCCGCACGCACCGTCGCGCTGCGCAGCAAGGCCCTGACCCGGCTGCGGGGCACCGGTGGGATGCTCGCCGTAGCGCTGGGCGCCGACCAGGCCCGGCAGCTGATGGAGCCGTGGCAGGACCGGTTGTGGATCGCGGTACACAGCAGCCCCACCGGTGTGGTGCTGGCTGGCGAGGTCCAGGCCATCGAGGAGTTCGCCGCAGAGCTGGGTGAGGCCGTCCGGACCCGGCGCATCGAGGTGGACTACGCCTCGCACACGCCGCACATCGAGAAGCTGCGGAGTGAACTCTTCGACCTGCTCGCCGGGATCACCCCGGCGGCCGTGGACGTTCGGTTCTGCTCGTCGCTGACGGGCTCGTTCCTGCCGACGATGGAGCTGTCCACCGAGTACTGGTATGACAATCTGCGCCAGCCCGTCCGGTTCCGCAGCGCCGTGGCGGCGTTCGCCGAGGACGCCGGCTCGCCACTGTTCATCGAGGTCAGCCCGCATCCGGTACTCGCGGGGGACCTGCGCGACATCATTCACGTCGAGGACATCCCAGGCGCGGTCTGCGAGACGCTGCGCCGGGGCGCGGGCAACCTGCGGCAGTTTTTGCTCGCGGCCGCGCAGGCCTACGTCCTGGGCGCCACCCTGGACTGGAAGGCGGTGCTCGGCCAGGCACCGAACCGGCGGCTGGACGTGCCGACCTACGCCTTCGACCGCCGCCGCTACTGGCTGGACAACGGCGCGCGGGTTACCGCGGCCGCGGCCGGCATCGGGCCGGCGGCGCACCCCCTGCTGAACGCTCTGGTGTCCGAGGCCGGTGGCGGCTTTCTGCTCACCGGCCAACTCTCGGTGGACTCCGCGCCCTGGCTTGCCGACCACGAGGTGGACGGCGTCGTGCTGTTTCCCGGTGCGGGGCTGGTGGAACTGGCGCTGGCCGCCGCGACCGCGGCCGGCTGCTCCGAACTGGAGGAGCTGACGCTGCACGCGCCACTGGTGCTGCCGGGCAACGGTTCGGCAGACGTCCAGGTGCGGGTGGATCGGGCCGAGGCCGGCCGGCGGGCGCTGACGCTGTACTCCCGGTCGGGGTCGGCGGACTGGTCGCACTGCGCGTCCGGTGCCGTCCTCGAGAACAGCCCGGCGGGGTCGGAGTCCGCCGACTGGGCGAGCGTATGGCCACCGGCGGGCGCCACGGCCCTCGATGTGGGCAAGGGCTACGCCGAGTTGGCCAACCGTGGTTACGGCTACGGACCGGCCTTTCAGGGACTCGTCGCCGCCTGGCAGCGGGGCGACGAGCTGTTCGGCGAGGTTCTCGCTCCCGACGGGATCGAGGCCACCGGCTTCGGCATCCATCCGGCGCTGCTGGACGCGGCACTGCATCCCCTGGTGTTGACTGCCGAAACGGAGGAGCTGCGGTTGCCGTTCGTCTTCCGTGGCGTCCGGCTGTCGGCCGTCGGCGCGACGGCGCTGCGGGTGCGGCTCACCAGCTCTGGAGCGGACTCCCGGATCGAGGCCGTGGACGTCTTCGGAGCTCCGGTGCTGCGGGTGGAGTCGCTGCGCGCCCGGACCGTCTCGTCCGACGCCCTGCGTGCCGGCGTGGCCGTAGGACTGACACTGCAGGGAATCGACTGGATCGACGTCGCGCCGGCCGGCCTACTCCATGCCCGCTGGATCAGCCTGGGCGAGAAGCTGCGCGGCATGGACGGTGTCTCGTCGCTGGCCGAACTGGCCGAGTACGAGGTGGTGCCGGAGTTCGTGGTGCTGTCCTGCCCGGCGGGCGACCTCGACTCCCCCGCGACGGCGGCTCGGGAGCTGACCATCCGGGTCTTGGCGACGGTGCGGGAGTGGCTGGCGGAGCAGCGGTTCGCCGGTTCGCGGCTGATCGTGCTGACCGGGTCGGCCGACTTGGCGGGAGCCGCTGTGTCGGGCCTCGTGCGTTCCGCTGCGGCTGAGCATCCGGGACGGTTCGGGCAGATCGAGGCCGACGCTTCTGCACTCGCGCACGACTCGGCACTGTCGGACGGCTTGCCGGTGGTGGCCGGGTTGATGGCCGACGGTGACTGGCAGCTGGCGGTACGTGGAAACCGGGTGCTGGCACCGCGCCTGGTGGCGCTGACCTCAAAGGGCGATGCCGTTTCGCTCGCCGAGGGGACGGTGCTGGTGACCGGTGGCACCGGTGGCCTCGGCGCGATCATCGCCGAGCGCCTGGTGAGCGAGCACGGCGTGCGCCGGCTGGAGTTGGTGTCGCGACGCGGCCCGGCCGCCGACGGCGTGGACGAGCTCACCGAGCGGCTGCAGGCTGCCGGTGCGCAGGTGCGGGTCACCGCCTGTGACGTCTCGAACCGGGCGAGCCTGGCCGCCGTGCTGGCCGGCATTCCCGTCGACCGGCCGCTTACGGGCGTGGTGCACGCGGCCGGCCTGCTGGCCGACGCCCCGGTCGACCGGCTGACCTCCGATCAGGTCGGGGCGGTGTTCGCCCCGAAGGCTGACGCGGCCTGGAATCTGCATGAGCTAACGGCTGAAACGCCACTGTCGGCGTTCGTGATGTTCTCGTCCCTGGCCGGGGTGCTGGGCAATGCGGGTCAGGGCAACTACGCCGCGGCCAACGCCTTCGCCGACGCGCTGGTTGCCCATCGCCGCGAACGCGGGCTACCGGGAGTGTCGATCGCCTGGGGTCTGTGGGACGTTCCCACCGGATTGACCGGTGCGCTGAGCCCCACCGACGTGGCGCGGCTGGCTCGTGCCGGGGTGGCGCCGCTGAGCGCGCGGCAGGGCGTCGAGCTGTTCGACCAGGCGCTGAGGGGCCCGGCTCCGGTCGTGGTCGCGGCGGCGTGGGATGCGACCGGGCTGCGGGGCCGGGCCGATGCCGGCACGCTGGCACCGGTACTGCGCAGCCTCGTCCGGACCCCGCGGCGAGCGGCCGCCCAGCACACCGCTGCCACGTCGGAGGTGAGGCGCAGCTCGGACTCCGAGGTGGCCCAGCGGCTGGCCGGACTGAGCGAGGCGGACGCCCGCGAGGCGCTCACCGACCTCGTACGGGCCCAGGTCGCGACGGTGCTCGGCCTGCCGGACACCGATTCGGTCTCGGCCGGGCAGGCGTTCAGCGAACTCGGTTTCGACTCCCTCACCGTGGTAGAACTGCGTAACCGTCTCGATGCTGCCACCGGGTTGCGGCTGCCGGCGACGCTGGCCTTCGACTACCCGACGGTGAAGTCGCTCGCGCAATACCTGCAGCGCACCCTGGCTCCCCGGGCGGTACCGGTCGAAGAGACCCTGCGCGCCAACCTCGACCAGCTGGAACAGCTGCTGCCCGAGGGTGATGAGGCAGTGCGCGCAAAGGTGATCGCGATTCTGAACAGCGCGCTACTGAGGCTGGAGGCCACCCCGTCCGGGCCGTCGGACGTGCACGACCAGATCCGGTCCGCCTCGGACGACGAGATCTTCGCCTTCATCGACAACGGGCTCTGAGCCCGGTGCGTCGAAGCGTCCAGCCCCTTTCTGAAAGGCCCTGTTGATGGCGACCGAGGATCAACTCCGCTCCTACCTCAAGCGGGCCACCGTCGAGCTCACCGAGACCCGGCGGCGACTCGACGAGGTCGAGCAGAGCAGCCACGAGCCGATCGCGATCATCGGCATGGCCTGCCGCTACCCCGGGGCCACCACCGTGGAGGACTACTGGGACCTGCTGCGCGAGAGCCGCAGCGGAGTCGTCGAGGTGCCGGCCGCGCGCTGGAACGTCGATGACTATTACAACGCCGACCGCCGGGTCGCCGGCGGCGTCTACACCCGACACGGGTCGTTCCTGTCCGACATCGCGGGCTGGGACGCCGAGTTCTTCGGCGCCTCGCCGCACGAGGCACTGCGGATGGACCCGCAGCAGCGGCTGCTGATGGAGCTGGTGTGGGAAGGACTCGAGAACGCCGGGACCGCGCCTGAGCAGTTGGCCGGCAGCCGTACCGCGGTCATGGTCGGGCTGATGGACACCGCGCAGTACGGCCGCCTTCAGCTGGAGCGTTACGGGCCCGGGGTGGCCGCCGACCCGTACTTCGGTCAGGGCGTGACGGCCAGCGTGGTTGCCGGCCGGCTGTCTTACCAGTTCGACCTGCGCGGGCCGGCCATCACGCTGGACACCGCGTGCTCGTCCTCGCTGGTAGGCGTGCACCTGGCGGCCCAGGCGCTACGTCGCGGTGAGTGCGATCTGGCAATAGGCGCAGGGGCATTCCTGATCATGCACCCCGACACCTACGTTCAGTCCTGCGCGACCTCGATGCTCTCGGCCGACGGCCGGTGCAAGACGTTCGACAGCTCCGCCGACGGCTACGTTCTGGGTGAGGGCGGCGGGCTGGTCGTGCTGGAGCGGCTGTCCGACGCACTGGCCAACAACCATCGGATCCGGGCCGTGCTGCGCGGCTCGGCGGTCAACCAGGACGGCCGCAGCAACGGCCTGACCGCGCCGAGCCGCAGCGCGCAGGTCGCGGTGATCCGGGCAGCGCTGGCCGATGCCACGGTGACCCCGGATGAGGTCGACTACGTCGAGGCGCACGGCTCGGGCACCAAGCTCGGCGACGCGATCGAGCTGTCGGCGCTGCACGACGTCTTCGGCGGCAGGTCTGCCTCCCGGCCACTGCAGGTCGGAGCAGTGAAGACGAATCTCGGCCACACCCAGTCCGCGGCTGGGGTCGCCGGCCTGATCAAGACCGTGCTGCTGCTCGAACACGGGATGGCGCCGGCCAACCTGAACACCACCCAGCCCTCGGACGCGGTGCCCGCGGACGGCACCATCCGTCCGGTCACGTCTCCCACCCCGCTGCGACCGATCGCTGATCGACCGATCGCCGGGGTGAGCGGCTTCGGATGGTCCGGCACGAACGGCCACCTGGTGCTGCAGGCGGCCGCTCCGGTTGTGGTCGACGAGCCCGCCGCTGACGCTGTCGTGCTGCCGCTGTCGGCGGCCGGCCGCGCCCCGCTCGGGGCGCAGTTGGAACGGCTCGCACAGTGGTTGACCGAAAGGCCCGAGCTGAGCCTGGCCGACGTGGCGCACACCCTGAGCTCCGGCCGCGCGGCGCAGGACTACCGGCGGGTGCTGGTCTGCACCGACGTGCCGGACGCGATCAGCCAGCTTCGTGCAGTGAATTGCACCCGTGCTGTCGCGGCGTCAGCTCGGCCGCGGGTGGCGTTCCTGCTGCCCGGGGTTGGTGACCAGTACGCGGGCCTGGGCCGCGAGCTCTACCGCACCGAGCCGGTCTATGCCGCAGCCGTCGAGGAATGCATCGCGCTCGTCCAGCAGCGGTGCGGGGTGGATCTGCGCCCGGCACTGCTCGACTCCACCGACGGGCGCCCGGCCGACGGCGACTTCGCCGCGCTGCTCGGGCGAAATATCACCGACGAGGTGCCGGACCCGATGGGGCGCGCCGAGATCGCCCATCCGTTCCTGTTCACCGTCGAATACGCCCTCGCCACCCTGCTCGCGCACCGCGGCGTTCGCCCCGACGTGCTCGTCGGTTACAGCCTGGGCGAGTACGTGGCCGCCTGCCTGGCGGGCGTGTTCTCGCTGTCCGACGCGCTGTACCTGGTGGTCGAGCGGGCCCGGTTGATCGCCGCGGCCCCCACGGGTCGGATGCTCGCGGTGGCTGCCGACGAGGCCAGCACCCGGTCGGTGCTGGCCGATAGCGGTGCCGAGGTCGACGTGGCCGCCGTCAACGGGCCGACGATGACGGTGCTGAGCGGTCCGTCCGGTCCGATCGAGGCGGTCGCGGCCATCCTGCACGAGGCCGGCATCGCCAGCCGGCCGTTGCGCACCGAGCACGCGTTTCACTCCACCCTGCTCGAACCGGCCCGCGACAAGCTCGCCGCCCTGCTCGACACCGTTGCGCGGCACGCACCCTCCGTCGCCGTGGTGTCCAACAGCACCGGTGCCGAACTGACGGCCGAGCAGGCGATGAGCCGGGAATACTGGGCCGATCACCTGATCCGTCCGGTCCGCTTCTCCGACGGCGTCCGGCATTGTGCGGCGCGCGGGGTCGAGGTCTACGTCGAGCTCGGTGCGGGGCAGACGCTCGGCGGGCTGGTCCGCCAGAACACCGCGGGGACGCCAACGGCAGCCGTGCTCGGCACCCTGCCCGCCCGATGGAGCGCGGCCGGGCGTCCGGACGAGCGGGTGGAGCTACTGACGACCTGCGCGCAGCTGTGGGAACTCGGCGTGCGGCTGGACTGGACCGCCTTTCCCGGTGCCGGCGCCCGAGTCGTCACCCTGCCCGGTTACCCCTTCCAGCGAACGGCATTCTGGCCGGAGCCGGCCGATGGCCAGCGCGAGTTCGCCGGTGCTCGTCCGGCTGCTCGTCCGTCCGAGCCGGCCGACCACTGCTACGCGCCGGTGTGGCGCCGGACGCCGAGCCGCGCCACCGCTGACGAGCTGTCGCTGCCCGGAGCGCTGGTGGTCTTCGCCGACCGCGACGGTATCGGCTCCGCGCTCGCCGACCGCGCCGAGGCAGCAGGCATCACCGTTCTCGAGGTGCTGGGCGGGGATATCAGCGGTGACAATCCCGCCGCCGGAACCGGCCTTCGCCGGGTCGGCCGGCGGATGATGATCGACCCGCGCCGTCCCGAGCACTATCGCGAGGTCTTCGCCGGCCTCGGCGAATCCATCGGGCCGCTGCACGTGGTCCACCTGTGGAGTCTGCTCGCGGGCTCGGCGGTGCCGGTGTACGCCAGCGACGATGAGCTGCTGGAATCCATCGAGCACGGCTTCGACACCCTGCTGCCCACCGTGCAGGCGCTGGGCGGGCTCGCCGCCGGTGCCGGTGTGCGGTTGCTGACCGTCAGCAGGGGTGCGTCCGAGGTGCTCGGCGACGACGTTCCCGCGCCGTTTCAGGCGGCCGTGCACGGCTTCGGCCGGGTGGTGCAGCACGAGTACCCGGGCCTGACGTGGCGCGGAATCGATCTGGACGCAGGTCCGCAGGCTGCCGGGCGGCCAACGGGTGATGCTGCTGCCGTCGCGGACCAGCTTGCGCATGAACTGGTGCACCCCGCCCAGCCGGAGGAGCAGCTGGTGGCCTGGCGTCGCGGACGCCGCTGGGCGCAGGAGTGGGCCGAGATCGGTACCGTCCCCTCTTTTGCTGCAACGGGAATCGGCGAAGGCACCGGACCGGCGTGGCGCGCCGATGGGGTTTACCTGATCACCGGCGGTACCCGCGGCCTCGGCATGGCGCTGGCCCGGCGGCTCGTCGCCGAGGGTGTTCGCCGGTTGGCATTGGTGGGCCGCGGTTCCGGTGCCAACAACGCTTTTGCCGGTGCCGACGGCAGCTTTTCGGATGCCACGTCTGAGCTCGATGCCCGGCTGGCTCGCAGCCGCGGCGACATCGCCGAGCTCGAGGCGGCCGGCGCCGAGGTGCTGGTGCTGACCGCGGACGCGGGCGTGCCGGCCCAGCTGCGCCGGGCGCTGCGCGAGTGCCGGGAGCACTTCGGCGCTCTGCACGGAGTGGTGCATGCCGCCGGTGCTCCCGCCAGCGGCACGGCCCAGCGCCAGACCGTTGCCGAGGCGCGGGCCGTCCTGGCTCCGAAGATCCTGGCGATGGGCGTGCTGGCCGAGCTGGTGGGCCCGGTCACGCCGCCCGACCAGCGACCGGAGTTGCTGGTGCTGTACTCGTCCGCGGTCACCGCGTTCGGCGGCATCGGCGAGGGTGATTACTGCGCCGCGAACACGGTCCTGGACGCCTACGGGGCCGCGCTGAGCGGTTCGGCCCCCTCGACCCGGGTGTTGTCCGTCGCGTGGGGTCCGTGGCAGCACGACGACTGGCAGCTGAGCACGACCAGCGACCTGGCCGAACGGGCTCGCGGCTACCGCAAGCGATATGGCTTCGCCGACGATGCCGGCTGCGCTTTCCTGGACCGGCTGGTGGCAACGGGACAGGGCAGCGTGGTGGCCGTTCGCCAGCCGATGGCCGATGCGTTGCTGGAGTGGTCAGCCATGCTGGATGTCGAGGCCCTGGTGGATGCCAGCGCGGCGTTGCCCGCGGGCGAGCGCTTTGCCCGGCCGCAACTGCGCACGCCGTTCGTCGGGCCGCGCACCGAGCTCGAGACCGTCGTCGCAGGGGTGTGGGGCGCCTACCTGGGCATCGATCAGGTAGGCGTGCACGACCCGTTCTTCGACCTGGGCGGCAACTCCCTGGTCGGCATGGCGATGGTTCGTGCGGTCGAGAGCCAACTCGATCTGCACATCGCCCCGGCCGTGCTGTTCGAGCACCCGACCGTCGCGGAGTTCGCTGCTGCGATCGGAAATTCCGGCGGCAGTGACGATACCGCCTCCGAAGTTCTTGCCACCAGCTCGGATCGGGGTCAGCGGCGTCGCCGTGCCCGCACCGGCAACCGGAAATGAGTGCTGACGTGACTGACCCAGACAACCCCGGCAACGACCGCTCTGAGACCGACATCTCTAGCAGCGACATCTCTGGGAACGACATCGCCATCGTCGGCATGTCCGGCCGGTTTCCCGGTGCGGCCGACGTTGCCGAGCTCTGGCGCAACATCTGCGCCGGGCTGTCCGGGATCACCCGCTTCACCGATGACGAGCTACGGTCCGCCGGTGTTCCCGAGCACCTGATCGCGGACCCCAGCTACGTCAAGGCCGGCGCGGTGATCGAGGGCATCGAGCTGTTCGACGCCGGGTTCTTCGGCATCAACCCCCGCGAGGCGCAGGTTCTGGACCCGCAGCAGCGGCTGTACCTGGAGCACAACTGGCAGGCACTGGAGGACGCCGGCTGTGACCCGACACGCTTCGACGGTGCCATCGGCGTGTTCGGTGGCAGCGCATGGAGTTCGTACCTGCAGAACAACCTGCTGACCAGCAAGATCGCCGCCGCGATGGGTGACCTCGTGGTGGGCCTGGCCAACGACAAGGACTCGCTGACGACCCGGGTGGCGCACACCGTGGGACTGAACGGGCCGGCGTACAGCATCCAGAGCTACTGCTCCACCTCCCTGGTCGCGGTCTGCGCGGCGGCAACGAGCCTGGCCAACTTCGAATGCGACCTAGCCTTGGCCGGCGGCGTCGCGATCACGGTTCCGCAGCGCGTGGGTTACCTGTATTCACAAGGCGGAATCGCACCGCCGGACGGTGAGTGCAGGGCCTTTGACGCGTCCGGTCTGGGCGCGCCGGTCGGCAGCGGCGTCGGCGTGGTCGCGTTGCGCCGGTTGCAGGACGCCATGGACAGCGGCGATCGGGTGTACGCGGTGATCCGGGGCTGGGCGGTCAACAACGACGGCGGCCGCAAGGTCGGCTTCACCGCTCCCGGGGTGCAGGGCCAGACGGCCGTGATCGCCGAGGCCCTGTCCAGCGCGGACCTCGGCGCCGCCGACATCGACTACGTCGAGGCGCACGGCACCGGCACCGCCCTGGGTGATGCCTCCGAACTCGCCGCCCTGCAACAGGTCTTCGCCGGCGAGGAGTGCGCGATCGGCTCCATTAAGACCAATGTCGGCCACCTCGACCGCGCCGCCGGCGTCACCGGCCTCATCAAGACCGCGCTGGCGCTGCACAGGTCCGAGATCCCGCCTACCCGCAACCTCGTGGAACCGAATGCCCAGCTGCGCTCGGGTACCGCGGCTCTGGACGTGGTGACCAGCCTGCGCGAGTGGCCGCGACGCGAGGACCACATCCGGCGTGCTGGGGTCAGTGCGTTCGGCATCGGCGGCACGAACGCGCACGTGGTGCTCGAAGAGGCGCCGCTGGCTGCCCGTCCGGCCGTATCCCCGCGGCCGGAGCTGCTGGTCTGGTCCGCGCGTACCGCTGCTGCCGCGGACGCGCGCACCGAGGCCTTGGCGGATTACCTGGCCGGTCAGCTCGACGGGTCCACCGGCGAGCGGCTCTGCGATGTGGCGTACACACTGCAGGTCGGCCGTCAGCAGTTCGAGCACCGCCGGTTCTTCGTGGCGGCAGCCACCGATGCGCCAGTGGCGGCAGCCACCGATGCGCCAGTGGCGGCAGCCACCGATGATGCCGTAACCGGTCTGCGTGCTGGCCGAGTGCTGTCGGCCGTCGAGGCCGGCAGTGACTGCTGGGTCGGATTCCTCATTGCCGGCAGCGGTGAGCAGTATCCCGGCATGGCGGCCGACCTCTACCGCACCGAGCCGGCCTTCGGTGCCGCGCTGGACAAGTGCCGGACGGCTTTACCGCGCGAGTTCGACGGCGCCGACCCGCTGGCAAATCTGCTCCGGCGGCGTGCCACCACGGCCGAGGCTGCTGCGGGCGCAACGTCCACCGGCGCGCTCGGCGCGGCGGTGTTCGCGATGGACTATGCGCTGGCACGGCTGATGATGTCGTGGGGCATCGCGCCCGCCGTCTTGGCCGGTCACGAGCTCGGTGAGCTCGTGGCGGCCTGCCTGTCCGGCGTGCTGACCCTCGATTCGGCGCTGGCCCTCGTGGCCCACCGCGGCCGGCTGCTCGATGCGCTGCCGGACGGGACGACGACGGCGCAAGCACCGACCTCCGTCAAGGCCGGACTGACCGGTTGGATCACCGAGCACATCGCCCTGTCGGCACCGCGCATTCCGTACGTCTCGAACGTGACCGGAACGCTGGCGACGACGGAGCAGGTCACCGACCCCGCGTACTGGGCCGAGCTCCTTTTCGCCCCCGCGCCGTTCGAGGCGTCGGTGAAGACCCTGCTGGAGCGAGGTGATCTCGTGCTGCTCGAGATCGGTCCCGGGCAGTCCCTTGGTGCCATCGTGCGGAACTCCGAGCACTGCCCGCAGGAGCGCGCGGAGCGCATCGTGGCCTCGCTTCCGGCCGCGTCGGATCCGCGCCCGGCCAGCACGGTGCTCACCGAGGCGGTCGGTCGGCTCTGGTTGGCCGGGGTGTCGATCGACTGGGCCGGCTACCAGCAGGGCCGGCCGGTCGCCAAGGTGGGGCTGCCCGGATATCCCTTCCAATGCGAGCGATACTGGATCGACGCTCCGGTTACTGCCGTTTCCCCCGGCGCCCCTGCCGTTACCAACCTGCCGGTGGTCGCCGAGCCGACCTCGGACAGCCGGGTCGACCACGTCCAGCTGATGCGGCCGGAGTGGCTCGCCACCCCGGTATCCGGGGACCCGGTCGCCGGAGGCAGCTGCGTGCTGGTCGGTGGCGCGGCAGAGCTCACCGGACTGCTCGCCAAGGCCCTGCGCGGGACGGGGGCCGACGTGGTTCTCGTCCCCGCCGATGGCAGCTCGGCCACCACCAAGCCCGACGGCCTGCCGCGCACGGTGCTGGATCTGCGGCTGCTCGATGCCGAGCACGTGCTCGACGGCGGCTCCGCAGACGAATCCCACGCGGCGCAGGCGATATCGGCTATCGCCCGGTTGATGGATCACTGGGGTAGTGACGCGACCGGCAGCACTCAGATCATCGTGGCCACCCGGAGCGGCCAGGTCGTAGCCGAGAGCGATGTCGCGCTGCCTACCCAGGCTGCGGCCGCCGTGCTGCCCGTGGTGGCCAACCTGGAGTACGTCAATCTGCAGTGCCGGGTGGTCGACCTGGAGATGGCCGCTGACGCCGCCGCCGCGGTGCGGGCCCTGGTCAGCGAGGTCGGTCATCCGGCGCCAGAGGTGGTTGCCGCCTACCGCGACGGCCGGCGGTACCTCCGTGAATTCGTCCCGGCGGCCGCCGGTAGTTCTATGCCGCCGCTGGCGGTGCGCCCCGGGGGGACGTACCTGGTCACCGGTGGTCTCGGTGGGGTGGGCCTGTTGGTCGCCGAGCATCTGGCACGCGCCGGCGCCGACCGCCTCGTCCTGACCAGCCGGTCCGGTAATCCCCCGCCGGACGACCCGCGACAACGGAACCTGCAACGGTTGCGCGACCTCGGAGCCGAACTGGTGCTGCCCGCTGTCGACGTCACCGACGCGGAGGCGATGCGGGCGTTGCTGACCGAGACCCTTGCCGCCGGCAGCCTCGACGGAGTGCTGCACACCGCGGCCCAGGCCGGCCGGGACAGCTTCTGGCCGTTGCGTGCGGTGGATCCGGCGTCCGTCGCGGTGCACTTCGACGCCAAGGTAGGCGGTGCGCGGGTGCTGGAGTCACTGCTCGCCGAGCTGACCGCCGAGCAGGCTCCCGACTTCTGCCTGCTGTTCTCGTCCACCTCGGCCATCTTCGGCGGCCTGGCCTTCGGCAGCTATGCGGCCGCCAATGCAGCGTTGACCGCGATTGCCCAGCGCAACGTGCACCGATCGGCGACAAGTTGGATTGCCGCCAGCTGGGATACCTGGGCCACCACCCTGGACGGGATCGAGGCCGGCATCGGCGCGAGCATGCTGGCGCATTCGATGTCCACCGACGAGGCACTGGCTGCCTTCGACCGGGTGCTCGCCGCTGGCGCACCAAACGTGATCGTGGTGGCCGCGGGGTTGGCGGACCGGTTACCCCAGCTGTCCGCCGTCGAGGAACCCGCCGCGAGCGTGCAACGGTTCCCCCGGCCGGAGCTGCCGCAGCCCTACCTGCCGCCGCTCACCGCGACCGAGCGTGGGCTGGCCGAGGTATGGACCGATGTGCTCGGTGTGGAGCCGGTCGGCACCCGCGACAACTTCTTCGACCTGAGCGGAAATTCGCTGCTGGCGCTGCAGATGCTCGCGCTCGTCAAGAAGCGGTTCGGCATCGCTGTCGCGTCCGTGACGCTGTTCGAGGCACCGACGGTGCACGCGCTCGCGGCCGTCCTGGACCAGCAGGGTGCCAGTCCGGCAACCGGATCGAGGTCCGGGCCGGCGGTCCTCCCCGCAGCGGACCGTTCCGGCGCGGGGACGATGACCAACAAGGCCATACCGATAACCACAGCACAGATCAACACAGCACCGGTAACCGCAGCAAAGGCCACTACCGCACGCCCCGCCGCCTCGGACCCTGACTTCGACCGCAGGATCGCGGTGGTCGGCATGGCGGGTCGCTTTCCGGGCGCGGGTGACGTCGGCACGTTCTGGCAGAACCTGTGCGACGGCATGGAGTCGATCAGCTTCTTCTCCGAGGAGGAATTGCTCGCCTCCGGCGTGGACCCGGCACACATCGCGGATCCAAACTACGTGCCGGCCCGTCCGGTGCTCGACGATGTGACCGGCTTCGACGCCGGGTTCTTCGGGCTCAGCCCGCGGATGGCGGCGCTCACCGACCCGCAGCAACGGCTGTTCCTGGAGGTGTGCTGGGAGGCGCTGGAGCAGTCCGGGTACGCCGCCCCGGAACACCGCAGTCGGGTCGGCGTCTACGGTGGCGCCAACCTCAGCACGTACCTGCTGCAGATGCCCGAAGAGGCGTTGCTCGGCGGCGACGTCAGCACCTACGAGATCATCATGGGCAACGACAAGGACGCCCTGACCACGACGGTCTCGTACCTGTTCGACCTGCACGGCCCGAGCATGGCGGTGCAGACGTTCTGCTCGACCTCGCTGGTGGCAACCCACCTTGCGATGCAGAGCCTGCGCAACGGCGAGTGTGAGCTGGCCCTGGCCGGCGGCGTGTCGATCCGCGTTCCCGACAAGATCGGGCATCTCTACGGTCCCGGTGGCATGGAAACCCCGGACGGGCACGTGCGCACCTTCGACGCCAAGGCCGGCGGCAGCCTGTTCGGTGACGGTGCGGCCGTGGTGGCGCTCAAGCGACTACCCGACGCCATCCGCGATGGCGACCACATCTGGTCGGTCATCCGTGGGTCGGCCATCAACAACGACGGCGCGCTGAAGGTCGGCTACACCGCGCCCAGTGTCGTCGGGCAGGCCCGGGTCATCGCCGACGCGATGGCCGACGCGGGCGTGACAGGTGAGGACATCAGCTACATCGAGGCGCACGGTACGGCCACCGAACTGGGTGACCCGATCGAGCTGGCAGCGCTCGTCCGGGCGTTCGGCGAGACGGCCGAGAACCAGTATTGCCCGATCGGCTCGGTCAAAACCAATATCGGTCACCTCGACCGAGCGGCCGGGGTGACCGGCCTGATCAAAACCTCGCTGGCGCTGCGCGATGCGGTGATTCCCGCGAGCCTGCACTACACCAGTCCGAATCCCGAGATCGACTTCGAGAACAGCCCCTTCTATGTCAATACCGTGCTGTCGCCCTGGCAGACCCGGGACGGCCGTCAGCCGATGGCGGGCATCAATTCACTCGGCATGGGCGGCACGAACGTGCACGTGGTCGTGGAGCAGGCGCCGGTTCGCGAGGTCAGCGGACGGGCCGGTGACCGCAGCCGCCGCTACCAGGTGCTGACGGTGTCGGCGCGTACGGCCACGGCGGCAGACCAGTCCTGCTCGCGGCTGGCGGCCCACCTCGACAGCGCGCCGGACACCCGGCTGGCCGACGTCGCCTACACGTTGCAGGTGGGGCGCAAGACGTTCGAGCACCGGCGCACCCTGATCGCGACCGGAACCGCAGAAGTCGCGGCCGCGCTCGCCGGGCAGAACCCCGACCTTCCGGTGCTGAGCCGGGTGGACGCCGTCCGCGGCCGGCACGTGGCGTTGCTGTTCACCGGCGTCGGTGAGCAGTACCCGGGAATGGTCGCCGAGCTCTACCGGCGGGAACCGGTGTTCCGGGCTGCTCTGGAGGAGTGCCTGAGCCTGCTGCAGGAGGCGTTGCCAGACACCGATCTGGTCGATCTTCTTGCGGGTGCGCGTGGTTCGGTCTCGGGCTTGGCCGCACTGCTCGGACGGGGCGCCGCCACCGAGGACCCGCGGGCGGATGAGCTGGAGCGGACGGAGGTGGTGCAACCGGCGCTGTTCGCGGTCGAGTACGCGCTGGCCCGCACGCTCATGACGTGGGGCGTACAGCCCGGCCTGATGCTGGGGTACAGCCTGGGCGAGTACGTCGCGGCGTGCCTGGCAGGCGTGCTCTCGCTGCCGGACGCGCTGGCGCTGGTGTCCTACCGGGCCAGACTGATCGCCACCGTGCAGCCGGGCGCGATGCTGGCTGTCTCACTGCCGGCCGAGGATCTGCAGGCACGCTTTGCGATGGCCGACAAGGAGTTGGACATCGCCGCGCTCAACGGCCCGCAGGTAACGGTCGTCGCCGGCCCGGTACCGGCGGTGACTGCCTTCACCGCGGAGTTGCGGCGTGCCGAGGTCCCGTGCCGCGCGCTGGGCACCACCCACGCCTTCCACAGCCGGATGCTGTCGCCGATCGCCGAGCAGCTCACCCGGTGGGTGCGCGACAACATCACCCTCAACGCGCCGCAGTTGCCGTACCTGTCGAACGTCACGGGGGATTACGCCGATGCCGACCTGGTGTGCGACCCCGGCTACTGGGCCCGGCACATGTGCCAGCCGGTGCAGTTCGCGGCCGCCATGCAGACCCTGCTCGCCGATCCGGAACTGGCCGTCGTCGAGATCGGCCCTGGCCAGTCCCTCGGCGCGCTGGTCCGCAGTGGTGGCGCATCGCCGAAGCAATGGCCGCTGATCCTGTCGATGCTGCCCGCGGGCAGTGAGAGTCGGCCGGACGACGCGGCGCTGGCCGACTGCCTGGCGCGGCTGTGGCTGCTCGGCGTGGACCTCGACTGGCTGACCTATTCCAACCGGCACCCCGGGGCTCGCGTGCTCGACCGCTCGACGCTGCCGGGCCGGGTGCCCTTGCCGACGTACCCCTTTCAGCGGCAGCGGTACTGGATCGAGGGCTCCCGCCGCGGTGCTCCGGATGCGCAGACACCGCAGACATCGCAGGCATCGCAGGCACTGCCTCAGGTGACTGCCGCCGATACCGGTGTCACGTTCGAGACGATCGCGGCGTTGGAGAAGATGCCCGAGGAGCAATGGTTGCACCTGCCGGTGTGGCGCCAGACCGCGGCGCCGGCTGCGGCCGCGGAGACGTCCAGGTCATGGCTGGTCTACACCCGCGACGGGCTTGCCGACGATGTGGTGGCGGCATTGCGGTCCGCGCTACCGGACGGCACAGCGCTCAGCATCGTCCGGTCCGGCGACGGCTTCGCCACCGAGCAGGACGGTTACACCGTTCGGCCGGGAAACGTCGAGGACACCCTTGCGTTGCTGCGGGAATTGCGATCGGCCGGCCGGCCGCCGGAGCGGGTTGTCCACCTGTGGGCGTTGCAGTCCGTGCCGGAGGAGGTGGTCGTCGCCGAGGGGCTGCACACCCTGGTGGCGCTGGCCCGGGCTGCTGGTGAGCTCGGAATGGACAGCTGGTCGCTCGACGTCGTGGTGTCCGGCACCCAGCAGGTGCTGCCCGAGGATGTGTCCCGGCCGCACGCCGCGATGCTGGCCGGGCCGTGCCGGGTCATTCCGTTGGAGTATCCGAACGTGACCAGCCGGTTGATCGACCTGGACGCGGCGGCCGATCGTGGCGCGGTCGCCGGCGTGGTGGCCGAGCTGCGGCGACCGCTGGCGGAAGCCCTGGTGGCACTGCGGCACGGACGCCGCTGGCTGCCGGAGTACGAGGCGATGTGCTCGGCCGAGGTGGCACCCGAGGCGGTGTTGCGCAAGGGCGGCGTCTACCTGATCACCGGTGGTCTCGGCGGCATCGCGCTCGCGATGGCGAACCGGTTGGCCCGGAACTGCCGGGCGAAACTCGTGCTGCTCGCACGGCATGGTTTGCCGCCGCGCGACACCTGGCCGGACCTGCTGGCTGGCAAGGCGATCGATCCGGGCGCCGAGCAGACCCGGCGGCGGATCGCCGAGGTGTCGGCGCTGCTGGAGCTGGGTGCCGAGGTCGAGGTCGTGACCGGTGACGTCAGCAGCGCCGACGATGTCCGGCGGGCCTGCGAGCTGGCGCAGCAGCGGTTCGGCGGGCTGCACGGTGTGCTGCACGTCGCGGGCGTTCCGGCGATGGGGCTGATGCAGTTCAAGGATCCGTCCGAACTCGATCAGGTCCTCGCACCCAAGGTCGGCGGTGCGCTGGCCATCACCGAGGCGTTGCGGATGGGCAAGCCGGACGAGATCGAGCTCGACTTCCTGGTGTTCTTCTCCTCTATCACCTCCACCACCGGCGGTGGCCCGGGACAGGTGGACTACTGCGCCGGCAATGCCTTCCTGGACAGCTACGCCTACCAGCTGGCCGACACCGGGCGGAAGGTGCTGTCCATCAACTGGGGGGAGTGGACCTGGAACGCCTGGGAAGCCGGCCTCACCGGCTACGCCGACGCGTTGCAGGACTTCTTCCGCCAGAACCGGGTCCGGGTCGGCATCGGCTTCGAGGACGGCTGGCGGTGCCTGCTGCGGGCGCTGGACTGCGGCGAGCCGCGGGTGGTCGTGTCAACCCAGGACTTCTCGACGATGGTCCGTTACAGCTCGCAGTTCACCGTCGCCGCGGTCAGCTCCCCGGTGCTGGCGCAGGACGGCGGCGCGAGGCATCCTCGGCCGGAGCTGGTCACCTCGTACCAGGAGCCGTCGGGCAGCGTCGAGGCCGACATCGCCGCGATCTGGTGTGAGTCCCTGCAGCTGGAACGGGTCGGGGCCCAGGACAACTTCTTCGAACTGGGCGGCAACTCGCTGCTGGGGGTGAGCATCGTGGCGTCGCTGCGCGCCAAGTTCGCCCCGGTCGAGCTGCCGCCGCACATCCTCTACGAGGCGCCGACGGTGGCGGCACTCGGCAAGGTGATCGATTCCTCGCTCTCGGACGACCCGGAACTCCTCGGAGGCTGGGACAGCGGTGGCAGCCAGGTCCGCGCGCAGTTGCGCAGATCTGGACTCGAAGCCTCCGCGGGCCGCAGGCGTGCACGGCAAGGCCAATCGGACAGAACCCAAACAGGCACGGGAACGGAGAAGTCATGAGTGTGGTCGGAGTGATCGGCGCTGGCGTCATGGGCGTCGGTGTCGCGCAGAACCTCGCCCAAACCGGGCACGAGGTCATCCTGGTCGACACCAGCGAGGCAATCCTCGCCGAGGCGTTGGCCACCATCCGGCACAACTGCCGGATGAGCCGGTTGCTCGGTGGACCGGCGCTGGATGCCGATGCGGTGCTCGCCAAGATCAGCGTCGGGGTGGGCGCCGACTCGGTGGCCAAGGCCGATGTGATCATCGAGAACGTCACCGAGAACTGGGACATCAAGCGGGCGGTATATCGAGAGCTGGATGCCGCATGCGGCCCGGACACCGTTTTCATCGTCAACACCTCGGCAATCCCGATCACGAAGGTCGCCTCGGTCACCTCGCGACCCGCACAGGTCATCGGCGTGCATTTCATGAACCCGGTACCGGCCAAGCCCGCGGTCGAGCTCATTCCCGGGTTCCACACCTCGCCCGAGACGATCCTGCGTACCAAGGAACTGCTCACCGCGATGGGCAAGAAGGCGATTCCGGTCAAGGACGCCTGTGGTTTCATCTCCAACCGGGTGCTGATGCTGACCGTCAACGAGGCGGCCTACCTGGTGTACGAGGGCGTTGCCGATGCCGAGGCCGTGGACGAGGTTTTCCGCAGTTGTTTCGGTCACCCGATGGGCCCGCTGCAGACCGCTGACCTGATCGGTGTCGACACCATCCTGTACAGCGTCGAGGTGCTGTACGAGCACTACAGCGACAGCAAGTACCGGCCCTGCCCGCTGCTGCGCCAGATGACCGATGCCGGCCTGCACGGGCGCAAGTCCGGACGTGGCTTCTACGACTACTCGACCGGTTGAGTTTGACCCCTGTAGGTAAGCAGAACAGCCAGCACACTCGATTCCAGCTCACTCGATTCAAGCAAGGAGCACTTCTCATGTCACAGCACGTCCAGGATCAGATCCTCGCTTTCATCCGCAGCCGCTTCCCGCAGGCAGAGATCAGCGACACCGAGGACATCTTCCAGATCGGCTTCGTCAACTCGCTGTTCGCGATGGAGCTGGTCATGTTCGTCGAGAAGACGTTCGGGGTCACCGTTCCCAACGACGAGCTGCGGATGGACAATTTCCGCACCGCCAAGTCGATGGCCGAACTGGTGGACCGGCTCTCCGCCGCATCCGTCGTCGAGGTCTAGCCGTGACCCTGACCAGTCCGCCCGTCCTCGCGCCGGAGAGCTGCGTGGTGCACGATCGCGGCTCCGCGCGAGGCTTTGTCGACGCCCACATCACCCCGTACGCCAACGACTTCGAGCGCGAGGGCAGGCTGCCCGAGGAACTGCTCGAGCGCATCGGGGCAGCCGGGCTGTGGGCGCCGTTCCTGCCGCGCGAGGTTGGTGGCGGGGGCCTGGATCTGGTCACTCTCGGCCACATCCACGAGGAGGTCGGCCGCGGTTGCTCCTCGGTCCGCAGCTTGCTCACCGTGCACACCATGGTCGCCTGGGCGCTGCAACGTTGGGGCAGTCCGGCGCAACGCGCGCAGTGGACCTCGGCGCTGTGTAGCGGCGCGGTGCTCGGGGCGTTCTGCCTGTCCGAGCCCGAGGCCGGCAGCGATGCGACCGGCATCCAGACGACCGCGGTCGAGACCGGCGGCGGCTGGGTCCTCAACGGGGTGAAGACCTGGATCACCAATGGCCAACGGGCTGATCTCTTTCTCGTGTTCGCCCGCACGGCCGACAGCATCGGTGCCTTCCTGGTGCCGCGGAGCACGCCGGGCGTCGAGGTTCGGGCCATTCCCGAGATCCTGGGCACCCGCGGCTCGATGCTGGGCAAGGTCAGCTTTCGCGACGTCAGGCTCGGCCCGGACGCGCTGCTCGGCCCCAGCGGCTTCACCGCCGGCATGATGCTGACCGGCACGCTGGACCTGGGCCGATACAGTGTGGCGGCGGGCTCCGTGGGCATCGTCCAGGCCTGCCTGGAGGCGTGCGCGACGTACACCACCCGCCGCACGGTCGGCGGTACGGCGCTGCGCAACCTGCAGTTGATCCAGGCCAAGGTGACCGACATGGTGACCGACGTCCGGGCGGCCAGGCTGCTGGTCGGCGAGGCCGGCCGACTCAAGGACGCCGGTGAGGCCTCCACGATCATGGCGACCTGGGTGGCGAAGTACTTCGCCTCCACCGCCGCGGCGAAGCACTCGTCCGAAGCCGTGCAGATTCACGGAGCCAACGGTTGCGGGCCGGACTACCCGGTGGCGCGGCTGTATCGCGACGCCAAGGTGATGGAAATTATCGAAGGCAGCAATGAGGTCCAGCGCATCACGATCGCTGGCGCGGCATATCGGGAGATGAACCTGTGAGTGTTGACAACCTGTTGGAGCCGGCCACGGTGAGCGTCCTTCCCGAGAAGCCGGTGCGGGGCCGCATCAAGGTGGTGGTGTGGGATCTGGACAACACCCTGTGGGACGGCGTGCTGCTGGAGGACGACCGAGTCACCGCCCGTCCCTCGGTGGTGGCCCACATCCGGCACCTGGACCAGGTGGGGGTGCTCAACTCCATCGCCAGCAAGAACGACCGGACCGCCGCACTGGCCACGTTGGCCGAGCTGGGACTGGCCGACCTCTTCCTGTTTCCGCAGGTGAACTGGAACCCCAAATCCAGTTCCATCGAACTGATCGCCAAGGCGCTGAACCTGGGCCTGGACGCGTTCGCCTTCGTCGACGACCAGGAGTTCGAGCGCGCCGAGGTGGCCCACGGCCTGCCGCAGGTGACCTGCGTGGACATCCTCGATCTCGACGAGGCGCTGCGGCGACCGGAGTTCCGGCCCCGGTTCGTCACTGACGAGTCGGCCAAGCGGCGCGAGATGTATCAGGGCCAGATTGCCCGGGACGAGCTGGAGCAGGACTTCGTCGGTACGAACGACGAGTTCCTGGCGAGCCTGGGCATGTGCTTCACCCTGGAGCGTGCCAAGCAGCAGGACCTGCAGCGCGCGGAAGAGCTGACGGTGCGCACCAACCAGCTCAACTCCACCGGCAAGACCTATTCTTACGACGAGCTCAACGAGCTGCGGGAATCACCGGATCACCTGCTGCTCGTCGCCTCCCTCACCGATACGTTCGGCAGCTACGGCAAGATCGGACTCGCCCTGGTCGAGAGGGGCGAGCAGGTATGGCAGCTGCGGATGATGCTGATGTCGTGCCGGGTGATGTCGCGTGGCGTCGGGATGGTGCTGCTCAACCACATCATGACGCTCGCCAAGCAGGCGGGCGTGGCCCTGCATGCTGACTTCGTCGAGACGGGCCGCAACCGGATGATGCAGATCACCTATGCCTTCGCGGGCTTTCGTGAGGTGAGCCGCAACGGCAACCTGGTGGTGCTCGGCGCCGACCTGGACTCGCTGCAGGCGCCGCCGCCCTACGTCCGGCTCGAGATCCTCGGATGACGGCCACCGTCGAGCAGTCCAGCCGGTGGCTGCCGCTGCGGACGCCGGGCAGCACCGGCCTGCCGCTGTTCTGCTTTCCACACGCGGGCGCCGGCGCCTCGGCGTACCGGTCCTGGGTCGGCCGGCTGCCCGGTGTCGAGGTGTTGCCGGTGCAGGCCCCCGGCCGTGAGGCGCGGTTGCGGGAGCCCGCCTACGAGCAGCTCGGCCCGATGGTCGAGGAGCTGGCGACCGTTGTTCTGGACGCGGTGGACGGTGGTCCGTATGCCCTGTACGGGCACAGCCTGGGCGCGCTGGTGGCCTTCGAGACGCTGCGGAAGATCCGTCGGCGTGGGGCGACCGAGCCTGCGCACCTCATCGTCTCGGGCTGCGCCGCGCCGCAGTGCCCGGTCGAGGACGGGCCGCCCGTCACCGGCATGTCGCAGGCCGAGCTGGCCCGGATGCTGGGCAAGCTCGGCGGCACCCCGGCGTGGCTGCTGTCCGATCCCGAGCTGCTGCAGATGATCCTGCCCGCGGTCCGGGCCGACTTCAGCGTCAAAGAGACCTACCGGTACGTCGAGCAGGCGCCCATCAGCGTTCCGCTCACCGTGCTGGCCAGCACTGCCGATCCGCGGGCCGCGCACCACCTGCAGGAACGGTGGCGTGAGCTGACGGCGGCGGAGTTCCGGCTTCATACGCTTACCGGCGGCCACTTCGCGGTGCTGGAGCAGCACGAGCGCACCCATCAGCACCTCAGTCACGCGCTGGCTGCGGCCCTCGGCGCGACCGCGGGCTGAGCGCTGTCCGCCGATGTATGGCAGACAGCTGACTGGCAGTGAATAGCCAGTGGTCACGGTCTGTGGCATTCCCGCAAGGTCTGGCAGCATGTCCGGTATAGCCGGACGCCGGAATCGACAATAGTTTGTGGTATGCGAAGGATGGCACATGTTTGCATCGTGGGGAACGGCGATAAGCAGGTTGCGGTGGCTCGTACTGATCCTGGCGGTGGCCTTTCTCGCCTTCGCCGGGGTCTGGGGGACCGGCGTATTCGGCAACCTGTCGGGCAGCTCGGACCTGGACGATCCGGCGAGTGAGTCGCAGCAGATCAATGCGCGGGTCGTGGCGGAGTTCGGGCCGCAGACCGTCGATTTCGTAGCGCTCTATTCCAGCAATGACCTGGCCGTCAGCGATCCGCGATTCCGGGCCGCGGTGCAGGATGTCGCGACCAAGATCCGCGCCAGGCCGACCGTCGCCGCGGTCACCACCTACTACGAGACGCATTCGCCGGCCCAGATCTCGCAGAACGGCCACGAGACCTTCCTGACCGTCCGAATGGCGCCCGGGTCCTCGGACGGAGCGGCGAAGAAGGTCCGCCACAACCTCGCAGCGAGTGGCCTCACCAGCCAGGTCGGTGGCCAGCGTGCCGTCGACCTCGATATCAACGACGCGGTGCCCAAGGACATCGAGCGGGCCGAGATGATCGGCATGCCCATCCTGCTGATCGCGCTGCTGATCGTGTTCGGCAACGTGGTGGCCGCGCTGATGCCGGTGCTACTCGGTGGGTTCGCGGTCCTCGGCGCGTTCATGGTCGTCCGGATCATCACGCTGTTCACGAGCGTGTCCATCTTCTCGATCAACATCATCACAATTCTCGGGCTCGGCCTGGCCGTGGATTACGGGCTGTTCATCGTCAGCCGCTTTCGGGAGGAGCTGGACAGGGGCCATCCGGTCGAAGCGGCGGTGTCGCGCACGGTGGCGACGGCGGGCCGGACGGTCGCGGTGTCCGGCCTCCTGGTGATGCTGGCACTGTCGAGCCTGACCATTTATCCCCAGGTCCTGCTGCATTCCATGGGGCTCGGCGGTGCGGCCGCCGTCCTGGTGGCGATGATCGCCAGCCTCACGGTGCTGCCGGCCCTGCTCGCCGTACTGGGCCACCGAATCGACTCGTTGCGGCTGCCCTGGTCGCGTCGTCGCAAGATTCCCACGCTGACAGGCGCACTCGCGGCACGGACTCCAGGCGGTGGCCGATGGGGCCGGATCGCCGGCAGCGTCATGGCCCGGCCGGTGGTCTACCTGGTCGCGGTGGTGGCGGTTCTCGGTGTGCTGGCCGCCCCGTTCGCCCGGGTGCACTTCGGCGGGATCGACGAGCGGATGCTGCCCGCCCCCACTCAGAGCCGGGTCGTCACCGAGCGGTTGGCGGCAGACTTCCCGGACGGCGGCATTCGCCCGATCCGGGTGCTGATCAGCGACGCCCCGGCCGCCGCGGCCGCCGGTTTCACCCAGCAGGTCAAGGGGGTCGCCGGGGTCTCCGACGCTGTCGTGGCCGCTCAAAAGGGCAACTCGACCCTGCTCAATGTCAGCTTCACCGGTGACGCGAGCTCACCCGCGGCCCGAGCGATCGTCGAGCACATCCGGGCGCTCAGCCCGCCCGGCGGCGCGAACGTGATGGTCGGTGGCACCACGGCCGGAGTGGTGGACCAGCTGAGCTCGCTGATGTCGCGGCTGCCCTGGATGACGCTGCTCGTCGCCGGGATCACCTTTGTATTGCTGACCATTGCGTTCGGCTCGCTGGTGGTGCCGCTCAAGGCGATCGTGATGAACCTGATCTCGATCGGTGCCGCATTCGGCGTGGTCACCTGGATCTTCCAGGACGGCCACCTGGCGGGGCTGTTCCACTTCACGCCGACCGGCTACGTCGAGGCCAGCCAGCCCATCCTGATGGTGGCCATCCTGTTCGGACTGTCCATGGACTACGAGGTGTTCCTGCTGTCGCGGATCCGGGAGCGCTGGGACGAGACGGGTGACAACACCCTCGCCGTCCGCAGCGGCGTGCAGCAGACCGGCGCCCTGATCACGACGGCGGCCGTGCTGCTGTGCGTGGTGGTCGGCAGCTTCGCGACCTCGGGCATCACGTTCATCAAGATGATCGGCGTCGGCATGGTGGTGGCGCTGCTGGTCGACGCCACCCTGGTCCGGCTGCTGCTGGTGCCGGCAACGATGCGCCTGCTGGGCCGCTACAACTGGTGGGCACCGCCGTTCGTGCAGGCGCTGTACGGCCGCTACGGTGCCCGCGAGAGCGACCCGGTGGACGACACCGCCGCTGCGGTGTCACAACCGGCGCTGGTGTCCCACCCGGCATAGCCGGCCCGGACCGATCAGCGGCTGCGCTTGCGGCGGGCGGCATCCAGGCGGCGCTGCGCGGCGGCGTTGCGGCGGGTCCGCTTGATCATCGTGACCCCGGCGGACAGGCCGAACAGCGCGGCTCCGGGCGGTCCGGCGACCCACATCGGCCAGAACACCTTGTGCCCACTGTGCATGGTGACCAGGGCCCAGACCACGAGGTTGATCAGCACCGCGGTGAACCACACGGTCCAGAGGATCTTCACCCATAGCGGCAGGTCGCTGATCACGCCGCTGGATTCCTCGGCGACCGGGCGCTTAACGGGCGCGGACACCGGCTGCGGCGGCATCGACCGGCCGTCGTCGGGCAGGTCCGCGCACACCAGCGCAAGCTCGCTGTAGGTCGTCGAGCGGTACGCGCTGGCGACCCGCTCGTCCCACTCGTGCAGGTTGAGCCGGCCCTCGTCCAGTGCCTTCGTCAGGCGGTCCGTCACTGCCTGACGGTCGCTGTCGGAGGCCCGCAGGTCCCCGGCTGTCCGGGCCTCACGCCGTTCGTCCATGTGCTTGCCTCCGCGCGTCTGCCGTCACCGGTCCAGCACCAGCGCCCCTGTCGGGCGAAGGATGGCCCGCAGTTGCCATTGGCTCCTGGGCACACCCTAACCAGTCGAGCACCCGGCCTGAGGTTGCCGGCGCTGTCAGGTTGCGGACAGCGCAGGTCTGCGAACCGGGGTACCGCTGACCTAGATTCTCCGACAACTTCATGCCAATAGCGGTCGCTCACTGACTTCTCTATGTTCTGAATTGACCACCCGGATCAGGCGAATTCAGTCCGCTGAGCAACTCGGCGTGCTCGCACTTTTCGAATCCGGACCTGAAACCCTGGCCGCCGTCAGTGCGATTACTTAGGATGTGACGACTTGCTCGATGTCCATGACCTCAGCAAACGCTACGGCGCGGTCAACGCGCTGGATGGATTCAATCTGCAGGTGGCCTCCGGCGAGATCGTCGGGCTGGTGGGCCACAACGGCGCAGGCAAGACGACCTTCGTCGAGATCGCGTCCGGTCTGGTCCGCGCCGATCGCGGCTACGTCACTGTCAACGGCCGGGTTCCAGCCGACGCCCGTGGCGACATCGGCGTGACCCCGCAGCACATCGGGCTCTACCCCTCGATCACCGTGCGCGAGCATCTGCTGCTCTTCGGCCGGCTGGCCGGGCTGCGGCGGGCCGCGTTGGCCGCCTCGATCGAGGAGCTCGCCGTCGCACTCCGGCTGACCGAGATCATGGACCGCCGCACCGGCGTCCTGTCCGGCGGTCAGCAGCGCCGCACCCAGGCGGCGACCGCGCTCATCCACAAGCCCTCGGTGCTGCTTCTCGACGAGCCGACGGCCGGGGCCGACCTGGAGACCCGCCAGGCGATGCTCGACGTCGTGAAGCAGCGAGCCGGTGAGGGGGCGGCGATCGTGTACACGACCCACTACCTGCCCGAGTTGACCGAGCTGCACGCCACCATCGCGGTCATCCGTGACGGCCGCATCGTGGCCAGAGGAAACTACGACGAGCTGGTCCAGGGCCTGCCGGGCGAGGTGCGGGTGATCTTCGAGGACGAGGAAGATCTGCGCGTCTCGACCACCGAGCCGACGGCAACCCTGATCGGCCTGCTCAGTTCCACCGACCGCGCGATCAGCGCGGTCGAACTTCGCAACGCCTCCCTCGACGACGTCTACCGGTCCCTGGCGGTCAACGATGCTTCTTGACACTCCGCACCGTCCCAGCACCATGGACGGGCTACGTGGCTCCGCGTACCGGATCAGTGCCATCGCCCGGCACAACCTGATCATCCGGCTGCGTGACCCGGGCCAGATGATCAGTTACATCGTTATGCCGATGGTGCTGATGGTCGTGCTGAAGCCGCTGTATATCAGGGCTGTGAGCGGCGGCGCGGTGCAGGTGGTGACCGGGCTGCTCGTGATGTTCTCGGTGTTCGCCATCGCGATCGCCGGCAACTCCATCCTGGTGGAGCGGCACTGGCACACCTGGGACCGGCTCCGGCAGAGCCGGGCATCGGCAACCGAAATGCTGCTGGGCAAGACCATTCCGATCTTCGTGCTGATGCTGCTGCAGCAGACCCTGCTGTTCGTTTACGGCTGCCTGGTGATCGGCGTCCGGTTGCCGCACTCGGTCGGTTACATCGCACTCGCCATTCCGGTGTGGGCGTTCTCGCTGCTGGCGATGGGCGCGGCCCTGGCTACGGTGGCGCGAAGTCTCGGCGAGCTCGGCGTGATCTCCGACGTGGGCGCGCTGGTGCTCAGCTCGCTGGGCGGCGCCCTGGTGCCGTTGAGCATTCTGCCCGGCTGGGCGCGGGCACTTGCCCACATCTCGCCCGGCTACTACGCGCTGTCGATGATGCAGGCCGCGATCCGCGGTGACGGCCGCGGGGTGCTCGTACCCGCCGCGGTGCTACTGGTGCTCGGCCTGCTCGCCGGTGCCTACGCCGTACGCCGGCTGGCCCGCGGCTGGGGCCGTACTCGGCTGCTGTAGCAGCCACCCGAACCCGTTCACCATGCAAAGCGCGAGAAGGCGTTGCCGGACCGCGACTGATAGGGGCCGTCTTTCATGGATCACCAGAGCGTTCCGAGCGCGACGATGCCGTCCCGGGAACCCGACATCGCGATCATCGGCATGGCCGGGCGTTTTCCCGGGGCCGACGATGTGCACGACTTCTGGCGCAACATCAGCACCGGTGTGGAGTCGTTCACCCGGTTCACCGATGAGGATCTGCTCGCCGCGGGTGAGGACCCGGCAGTGTTCACCCAGCCGAACTACGTCCGGTCGCGCCCCGTCCTGAACAACATCCGCGGTTTCGATGCCTCGTTCTTCGGCGTCAGCCCGCGCGAGGCGACCTTGGCCGATCCTCAGCAGTTGCTGTTCACCGAGTGTGTGTGGGAGCTGCTCGAGTCCGCCGGCTACGGCACGGCGGAGGACCGCGGCGACGTCGGCGTCTACGCGGGCATGAATATCAGCACCTACCTGCTGACCCGTCCGAACGCCTTCCGGCTGAGCGTCGAGATCGATGGTCTGATGGCCGGCAACGACAAGGACGCCCTGGCCACCAATGTCTCGTACCGGCTCGACTTGCGTGGTCCCAGCGTCACCGTGCAGACGTTCTGCTCGACGTCGCTGGTAGCCGTCCACCTCGCCTGTGCGAGCCTGCGCCGCGGCGAGTGTGACGTGGCGCTGGCCGGCGGCGTGTCGATCAGGGTTCCGGACCGGACCGGGTTCCTTTATGCGGAAGGCAATCAGGCATCACCGGACGGCCACGTCCGGACCTTCGACGCGCAGGCGCGCGGCAGTATGTTCGGCGACGGGGTCGCCCTCGTCGCGCTGAAGCCGCTGGCCAAGGCGATCGCCGACCGTGACACCGTGCTCGCGGTCATCCGCGGTTCGGCCATCAACAACGACGGCGCCCTGAAGTTCAGCTTCCAGGCACCGAGCATCGAGGGCCAGCGGCGCTGCGTCACCGCGGCCATCGCGAACGCGGGCGTCGACCCGGCCGACATCTCTTACGTCGAGGCGCACGGCACCGCCACCGAGGTCGGTGACCCGATGGAGGTGGCCGCGCTGAGCAGCGCATTCGGCCCGACTGAAGACAAGCAGTACTGCCTGCTCGGGTCGGTGAAACCAAATGTCGGTCACCTCGACCGGGCCTCCGGCGTCACCGGCCTGATCAAGGTCATCCAGTCCCTGCAGCATGAACTGATTCCGGGGACGCTGAACTTCGATACCCCGAACACCGAAATCGACTTCGTCAACAGCCCGTTCCGGGTGACCGCCCAGCCGACGCCGTGGCCACGTCGGACCGACCGGTCGCGGATCGCCGGACTGAGCTCGCTGGGCACCGGCGGCACCAACTCGCACGCCATCATCACCGAGGCACCTGAGCTGCCCGCTCGGCCCGAGCGCCCGCGCCGCTGGCAGGTCCTGCCGGTGTCGGCGCGCTCGGTGACCGCCGCCGACCATGCCTGTTCCAATCTCGCCGGGCGGTTGGACGCCGAGCCGGAGTTGGAGCTCGGCGATGTGGCCTTCACGTTGCAGGTCGGACGCAAGCTGTTCAACCACCGCAGGGTGATCGTCGCCGACTCGACCGGTGGCGCGGCATCGCGGCTCACCGATCCGGCCGGCCCGCTCGGCCGGGTGGACGCCACCGTTGGGCGCACCGTGGGCCTGCTGATCGCCGGCGTCGGCGAGCAGTATCCGGGCATGGTCGCCGACCTGTACGCCGACGAACCGGAGTTTCGCGCTGAGGTCGACGAGTGTGTCGCGCTGCTCGGGCTGACCGAGGCGGCGCAGCTGTCCGACATCTTCGCTCCGAACGCACGCTCGGCCTCGGGCGGCGGTGATCTCGCCCGGCTGCTGGGTCGCGATGGCCCGGCCCCCGACCGGCAGCCGACGGTGAACGCACACCTGATCCAACCGGCCGTGTTCGTGGCCGAGTACGCGGTAGCCAGGCAGCTGATGCGCTGGGGCATCCAGCCCGAGATAATGCTCGGCTACAGCCTCGGCGAATACGTCGCCGCCTGCCTGTCCGGAGTGCTGTCGCTGCCCGACGCGCTGCAGCTGGTTGCCTACCGCGCCAAGCTGATCGCGTCACTGCCCGAGGGCGCGATGCTGGCCGTGGCAGCCGACGAGGCGCGCCTGCGCACCGTGCTCGGCAACGCGTTCGAGGACCTGGACGTCGCGATCCGTACCGGCTCACAGGTCGTGCTGGCGGGCCCGATCGAGGTGGTGGACGCCGCCGCCAGCACGCTGCTGGCCGCCCAGCTGAGCTGCCAGCGGTTGCAGACCTCGCATGCCTTCCACTCCCGGATGCTGGCTCCGGCCGCGACCGAACTGGTCAACTGGATCAGCGACAACGTCACCCTGCACGCGCCGAAGCTGCCCTTCGTCAGCAATGTCACCGGCGAGGTGGCGACCGAGCGGGACGTCACAGACCCCGAGTACTGGGCCGAGCACATGTGCCAGACGGTCGAGTTCGGCAAGGGCCTGGCGACCGTGCTCGCCTGCGGTGAGCCCGCCCTGGTCGAGGTCGGCCCCGGCCAGTCGCTGGGCGCGCTCGTCCGTAGCCATCCCGCCTGCGAGCAGCGCCAGTGGCCGCTGATACTCACCACCCTGCCCGCGGCTGCCGATTCGCGCAGCGCGCTGCTGACGCTGACCGAATCCCTCGCCAGGCTATGGCTGACCGGTGTTGCGATCGACTGGGCGGCTCTGCACGGCATGGGAGGCGCGGGCTCTATAGCGGACGGTAGCGGCACCGCCGTAGCGCACGGCTGGCGCCCTGGACGGGTGCCGCTGCCGACGTATCCGTTCGAGCGGCAGGAGCACTGGCTCGAGGCCGAGGAGCTCGGCGGCGCACCCGCCACCCAGGCGTTCGACGGGGACGACCCGGCGAGCATCCTGACCAGCCTGCCGCTGCTGCCTGAGGACGACTGGATCACAGTGCCGATCTGGCGCCAGACCACCCTGCGGCCGCCGGCCGATGACGCGCCGTGCTGGCTGGTCTTCACCGACACCGGCGTGGCGGACACGTTGGCCACCGCGCTGCGGACCCAACTCAACGGTGCCACCGTGCTGTTCGCCCGGCCGGGCAGCCGGTTCGCGGTGGTCGAGGACGGCTTCGCACTGCGCCCCGGCTCCTGGGAGGATGCGACGGCAGCGCTGCGCAACCTCGCCGAGCGGCAATTGCAGCCGGAGCGGGTGGTACATCTGTGGACGGCGGGGGCCGAGCCGGATTCGCCGGCAGATGACGTGCAATTCGGCCTGCATACTCTCATCGCCTATGCCCGCGCGGCCGGTGACCTGGGGTTCGGGCCCTGGTCACTGGACGTGGTCACCAGCGGCAGCAGCAGGGTGCTTCCAGGTGATGCGGTGCGGCCGGAGCGGATCACCGCGCTCGGCCCGTGCCGGCTGATCCCGGTCGAGTACCCGAAGGTACGAACCCGTCTGATCGACATCGACCTTGCCACGGCGGTGGCCTCGCCGCGTGCGCTGATCGGCGAGCTGAGGGCCGCGCCCACCGACCAGGTCGTCGCGCTGCGCGCCGGAACCCGCTGGCTGCCCGACTACGAGGTGCTCGACGCCGCATGCGGTGCCAGCCAGCCGCCCGCGGTTGAGATCCGGCGCGGCGGCACGTACCTGGTCACCGGCGGTCTCGGCGGTATCGGCCTGGCCATGGCCGAGCGGCTGGCGGCGGATTACCAGGCGCGCCTCGTGCTGATGGGCCGTACCCCGGTGCCACCACCGGACCACTGGGGCCAGATCCTGGCCGCGGACAGCACCACCAGCGAGGTCCGCAGGCGCTTGGACGGCCTGCAACGGCTGCGGACGTCCGGCGCCGAGGTCGTGACGGTCGCCGGTGACGTCTCGCGCGTCGAGGATGTCCGGCGTGCCGTGGACACCGCGATAGAGCGCTTCGGCGGTCTCGACGGGGTGCTGCACTGCGCCGGCGTCCCCGCGGTGGGGCTGATGCAGTTCAAGACCGCCTCCGACGTCGCCAAGGTGCTGTCCCCGAAGATGGGCGGAGCGCTGGCCATCGCAGAGGTGGTGCGTCAGACGCCGGTCGACTTCGTCGCGCTGTTCTCGTCAACCACCTCGGCAACGGGTGGCGGTGCCGGCCAGGTCGACTACTGCGCGGCCAATGCCTACCTCGACGCCTTCGCCGAGAGCGATCCGATTCCCGGCACCCTGGTGACCGCCATCGACTGGGGGGAGTGGACCTGGAACGGCTGGACCACGGGCCTGGACAACTACGACGAGGGCTCGCGGCAGTTCTTCGAGACCTACCGGCAGACCTTCGGGGTGTCCTTCGACCAGGGCTGGCACGCTCTGCAACGGGTGCTGGCCAGCGGGCAGGCGCACGTCGTCATCTCGACCCAGGACTTTCCGACGTTGGTACGCATGAGCCGGCGCTCCTCGATCGCCAGCCACCAGGCCACGGTGAAGAAGGCCCGGGACGCGCTCGGCCGGCACCCCCGTCCGGAACTGTCGACGGCGTTCGTCGAGCCGCAGTCCCCGGCCGAGCACGCCATCGCCGGGGTGTGGACCGAGGCCCTGGGTCTGGAGCTGGTGGGCGTGCACGACAACTTCTTCGAACTGGGCGGCAACTCCCTCATCGGGATGGAGATCATCGCCGAGATCCGCAAGGCCCTCGACGTTCCGTACCTGCCGCCGCACCTTCTCTATGAGGCACCGACGGTCGCGGCACTCGCCGAGGCCGCCCTTGCCGGCAGCACCGACACCAACCAGGAACCACAGACTGCCGATCTCGGGGACCAGCAGCGGTCCCGGATCGAGCAGCGTCGCAGCACGCTTCGGAGCAGGAGAGTCTCATGACAGAAACGGACGCCGGAACCGACGCCGGGACGCACGTCGGCACCGACTACGACTCGGCGGTCGCACTGGTCGGGATGTCGGGCCGGTTTCCGGGCGCACGTAGCGTCGGCGACCTGTGGCAGAACCTGTTGGCCGGAGTCAAGGGCCTACGCGAGTTCACCGACGAGGAGCTGATCGCGGCGGGTGCGGAGCCTGGCCGGCTCGCCGACCCGCGCTACGTGCGGACCGGTGGCGCCCTGGATGAGCCGGACTGGTTCGACGCCTCGGTGTTCGGGATCAACCCGCGCGAGGCCGAGACGATGGACCCGCAGCACAGGCTGTTCCTGGAGTGCTCGTGGGAGGCCATGGAGGGCGCCGGCTACTGCCCGACTGACATGCCCGGCCAGGTCGCGGTCTTCGCCGGTTGCGGATTCCCCGACTACATCGTCCAGAACCTGCAGCAGCTCGCGGGTGAGCCCGGTGGCGCGCTGCTGATGGCGGTCGGCAACGAGCGGGACTCGCTGGCCTCGCTGGTGTCCTACAAGCTCGGCTTGCGCGGTCCGGCCATCGCGGTGCAGACGTTCTGCTCGACGTCGATGGTTGCCGTGCACCTGGCGTGCCAGAGCCTGCTGACCTACGAGTGCGACATCGCGGTGGCCGGCGGTGCCTACATCCCGCTTCCCCAGCCCTCTGGTTACCTATACGAACAGGGTGGAATCACCTCACCGGACGGCCGGGTACGCAGCCTGGACGCCGAGGCCAACGGCACCGTGATGGGCAGCGGCGTCGGCGCGGTGACGTTGAAGAGAATGTCCGACGCGCTCGCCGACGGTGACCTCATCCACGCCGTGATCCTGGGTTCGGCGGTGAACAACGACGGCCGGGTCCGCGCCGGTTACACCGCGCCCGGGGTTGACGGCGAGGCCGAAGTCATGGAGCTCGCGCTGGGCGTCGCGGGGGTGAAGCCTGAGAGCATCGGCTACGTCGAGTGCCACGCCACCGGCACGACGCTCGGCGATTCCATAGAGTTGGCCGCGCTTAACCGGGTCTTCTCCCAGGCCCGCGACACTCCCTGCGTCCTCAGCACGCTCAAGCCCAGCCTGGGTCACCTCGACCGGGCCTCGGGCGTCACCGGGCTGATGAGGGCGGCGATGAACCTCAAGCACGGCGTGCTTCCGTCGACCCCGAACTACCAGAGTCCGAACCCGGCGCTGGCCAACGCCGGAGACCGGTTCACCGTGCTGACCGAGCACCAGCCCTGGCCCGAGGGCGCGCATCCCCGGCGCGCCGGCGTCAGCTCGTTCGGCCTCGGCGGCACGAACGCCCATGTGGTGATGGAACAACCGCCGCTTCGTGCAGCGCGACCGGCGCGTCCCGGCCCGCAGCTGTTGACCTTCTCGGCGGTGGATGACAAGGCGCTCGCGAAGGTTACCGAGCGGCTGCGCAACCACCTCGCCGGACATGCCGAGGACGACCTCGCCGACGTCGCGTTCACCCTGCAGGTGTCGCGCGGTGGCTTCGCGCTGCGCCGCGCCGTGGTGTGCTCCGACTCCGACGATGCGCTGGCCGCGCTGGCCGACCCCGCGCGGTGGATCGACGGCAAGACCCAGCGGCGCGATCCCAAGGTCGCCCTGGTGGCTCCCGAGACCGAGGTGCCCACCGGCTGGTGGCAAGACCTGCGGGCCGCGATCGCCGGCCTGCGCGGCACCGCCGGCCCGACCGCTTCCGCCACTGACGAGGCCACCCTCAGCGCGCTCGCCGACGGCCTCAGCGGCCTCGGCGTGCAGTTGCTGCGCGGCGGCTCGGACGAGACGGCCGCTGTCGAGAGGATCGTCGTCGCCCCCGAGTCCGGCGAGCCGGCGTCGCAGTGGCTGCTGGCCACCATCGCCCGGCTCTGGCAGGCCGGCAGCACCATCAACTGGCCGGCCCTGCACCATGGCGGCGGCCAGCGGGTAGAGCTGCCAACCTATGCCTTCCAGCGCCGCCGGTACTGGATCGAGGCCAAGTCCACCGTCGAGGTGCCCAACGTCTGGTGGTCAGCCCCCACGACCACCACCCGAACGTTCGACCGGGCGCAGTGGGCGTACCAGCCGACCTGGCAGGTGCAGCCGCACCTGGTCGCCAATCTCGACGAGCAGCTCCGGCTGGCTGGTCCGTGGCTGGTGTTCAGCGCCGACACCACAGGCGAGGCATTGATCGCCCGGCTCTCAGGCAGCGGAGCGGAGGTGCTGGCGGTCCGTCCCGGCGAGGAATTCGACCAGGACGACGCGGGTGATTACACCGTCCGGGTCGACTCGAAAACGGACATGGCGGAACTCGTCGGCTCACTGATGGTCAGTCCGCGTTCAATCGTGCACGGCTTCAGCCTCGCCAGCGCCGAGGCCGGATCCACCGACCCGGTCGAGCACTTCACCGCCGAGCAGCACCGCGGCTTCTACTCCGCGCTGGCACTCACCGCCGAGCTCGTGGACGACACGGGGGCCGCCCCGCGCGCCGAACTGGTGTTGCTGACGTCCGGGGCGGTGGGAGTGGTGGGCTCTGACCTGCGCCATCCCGAGCACGCGACCCTCGCAGCGCTGGCACCCAGCCTGTCCCAGGAGAACCCACGGCTCCGCTCGCGCCACATCGATGTCGACACCGTGCCGGAGGGCAACGCCCGCGCGCTGAGCCGCACCATCACCGAGATTCTGACCACCGCGGTACTGCCGCACGAGGGACCGGTTGCCGTACGGACCGGTGAGGCCTGGCTGCGCCGTTATCAGCCCTTCGCCATCGAGGAGCCGACCGAGCAGGACCCGCCGATCCGCGCCGGTGACACGGTGCTGATCACCGGCGGCCTCGGTGACATCGGCCTGGTGCTGTCGAGGCACCTGGCCAGCCGCTACGGCGCCAAGCTGGTGCTCACCGCGCGCTCGGCATTGCCGCCGCGCGAGGAGTGGGATGCCTACCTGGCCGAAGTGCCGGGCGGCGGAGAGCGAACCGCCCGTCATATCAAGAGCGTTCTCGATCTCGAGCAACGCGGCGCGCAGGTGCTGGCAATGTCGGCAGATGTGGCCGATACCGTCCAGATGCAGGCGGTCATCGACGCCGGGGTCGAGCGCTTCGGCGGGATCGACGTGGTCGTGCATGGTGCCGGTGTGCAGGACGGGGCGTTCTTCAACTTCGCTCACCTGATGGACCGTGCGGCGTGCCAGGCGCACTTCGATGCCAAGGTGACGGGCTTCCACGTCCTGCAGCAGGTGCTGGGCGACCACGCTCGGGACCGCCGGATCACGATGTCCTCGCTGGCGGCGGTGCTCGGTGGGATGACCCTCGCGCCCTACGCCAGTGCAAATGCCGGTCTGGACGCCTACACCCGGGTGGCACGGAGTGCCGATGCCGGGCGCTGGATCACCATCGACTGGGATACCTGGAACATCGATCCCGAGCGTCTGCAGGGACATGGTCCCGGCGTGACCGACTACGCGATGATGCCGGCCGAGGCCGTCGACGTGTTCGAGCGGAGCCTCGCGGCCGGCGCGCAGGTCGGTCACCTGGTCATCTCGACCGGTTCCCTGGGCAACCGCCTCGAACAATGGGTGACCGGTGATCTGCACGACGTCGACGATGACGAGGCCACCGACGATCGCGAGCGCCATCCGCGACCGGACCTCAGCACCCCGTATGTCACGCCGAAGGAGGGCACCGAAACGGTCGTCGCCGAGATCTGGTCCCGGGTGCTGCGGATCGAGCCGATCGGAACCGCCGACAACTTCTTCGAGCTCGGCGGGCACTCCCTGATCGCGATCGACCTGACCGCGCGCATCCGCAAGTCCTTCGGCATCTCTATCCCGGTCACCGGGCTGCTGGAGTGCCCGACCGTCCGGCAGCTCGCGAACCTGATCGACTCGACCGTTGCAGGGGAATCCGGCAGGGCAGCCGAGGATGACAGCACGGCAGCCGACGCGGGCCTCGCAGACCGTGACGCCGGGGATGCCGCCGGACAGGAGGCGAACGCCGATGCGACAGCCTGAGTACGTCCGCACGGTCCAGGCCTTCGCGCGCAGGGAATTGATCGGTCAGGAACGGTTGCTGGACTCACTCGCCGACGCGCCGCTGCCGCTCTACGGCCGCTTCGCCGAAACGGGCCTTGCGAACTGGTGGTTGCCCAAGGAGCATGGCGGCCTCGGGCTGAACCTGGAGGAGAGCGTCCGGATCGTCTCGGAGCTGGCCTACGGCGATGCGGGTGCCGCGTTCATGCTGTTCATCCCGGTGCTGACGACCAGCATGGTCGGTTGGTACGCAAGCGAGCAGCTCAGGAAACGCTACCTCAGCACCATGGTCGAACAGAACGGCTCTTGCGCCACGCTGGGCAGCGAGCACGAGGCCGGCAGTGAGTTGGCGCGCATCACGACCACCGTGCGCCGGGACGGGAACTTCCTCGTCCTCAATGGGCACAAGGCCTACTCGACCAATGCCGACTTCGGCCAGTTCCTGGTCGTGCTGGCACGGGTCGAGGGTAGTACGTCAGAGTTCCTGGCCGTCCTCGTTCCGCGCGACACGCCCGGCATCACCGTCGACAAGCGATGGGAGATGATCGGCCTGCGCTCGTCGGGCACGTACCAGGTCTCGCTGGCCGACTGCCGGGTACCGGCCGACAACGCGCTGGCGGGCAACGGGCTGCGACTGCTCGAGGTGGGCCTGAACGCGAGCCGGATCCTGATCGCCACCACGGGGCTGGGCATCGCCCGCCGGATTCGCGATCTGTGCATGGAGTACGCCAAGACCAAGTCGGTCAAGGGCGCACCGCTTGCCGGAAACGCCGTATTCGCCGCCAAACTCGGCCAGTTCGAGATGCTGATCGGGGTGATGACGAACCAGTGCCTGACGGCGGCACGGGAGTACGACGCGATCGCGGCGCGGCCGGACGCGGGCGAGGAGTTCCTGCGGGTGGGCACGCTCAAGTCGGCGCTCACCACGAAGATGTTCTGCGGCCAGAGCGGTTGGCAGATCGCCTCGACGGCCTCGGAAATGTTCGGCGGGTTCGGTTACACCCACGAGGCGGTCATCGGAAAGTTGATGCGTGACATGCGCTACGTCTCGATCGTCGAGGGTGGCGACGACGTGCTGCGCGACCTGGTCTTCAGCCGGTACGTGGTCCCGGTCTCGAAACGCTCCTGACCCGGGCCGGCTGACCAACCCGGGCGCCTCTCTCAGCCGAGCCGGAAGTCGGGGAAGATCGCGCCCACCGCGATGCCCGCGATGAACAGCCAACCGAACAGCCGGTTGTGCACCAGGCAGACCCGGTGGTACCAGAGCGGCCAGCCGACGTAACCGGCCGGCGGCTCGTTCGGTGCGGGCTGCGACATCACCCGCAGCGCGTGCAGCGCCCGGGGCGCGGCGAACAGCACCACCGCGGTGAACGGGCTCAGCGCGCCGACCGCGATCGCCAGCGCCGTGACGAGGTACATCGCGACGACGGCGGTCCGGTTCAGCGTGCGGGCGCCTTTCTCACCCAGCAGCACCGGCAGCGTCCGCTGGTCCTGCGAGGTGTCGAACGCGCGCTGGTCGATGTGCTTGCCGACGAGGATCGACGCAACGCCCAGTCCGGCCGGAACCGAGGCCAGGTAGGCGCCGCCGGACAGGTGCCCGGTGATCACGTAGTACCCGCCACCGATCATCAGCGGCCCCCACACCGCGAATGCGGCGACCTCTCCCAGCCCCAGTTCCTTCAGGGCCTTGGGCGCGGCGTCATAGGCGTAGAGCAGCACCCCGCCGATCACGGTCAGCACGAGTGCGGGCCAGCCCCGCAGCGCGATGAAGTACGCGGCGATGGCGAGAGCCAGGACGGCCAGCACCGCGAGACCGCTGGCCAGCAAGCGCGGCGTGACCGCACCGCTGGCGATCGGGTGCAGCGTGTACCGGCGTCGCGGCGAGTCGGCGGTGTCGTGGCCGCGGCGGTAGCCGAAGTAGTCGTTGGACAGGTTGCTGATGGCGTGCAACACGACATATCCCATGAATACCAGGAGAAACGGCAACACCCCCAGCCGCCGGTCGGTCAGTGCGAGCAGTCCGGCAATCACGGCCGACTGGGCTGAGATCACCAGGATGACGCTGCGCGAGGCGTACAGGAAGCGGGTCACCGGATCCAGGTCGGAGAACTCGTCGGCCTGTGCTGGATAGAACCCGGTGAACGCGCCGACCCAGGCGAACGGGCCGCGCTGCGGGCGCTTGCCCAGGGCGGGTGTGGCTTGAGCCATGGTCGTCCTCTTCCTTGTCGAGACAACCTCACAGTACGACCGCTGTAAGCAGGCCCGCACCGTGGCGGTTCATCGGCCGAGCAACTCGTCGACGAGCGACTGGACGCGGGCGCGTATCTCGTCCCGGATGGGCCGTACGTCCTCGACGCTCCGGCCGGCCGGATCGGGCAGGTCCCAGTCCTCGTAGCGCTTACCGGGAAAGATCGGACAGGTGTCGCCGCAGCCCATGGTGATCACCGCATCGGAGTCGCGCACCGCTCCGACGGTGAGGATCTTGGGCTGCTCGGCGGTGATATCGATGCCGACCTCGGCCATCACGGCGATCGCGGACGGGTTTATCCGCTCGGCGGGTTCGGAGCCGGCGGACCTGACCTCGATCCGGTCCCCGGCGAGGTGGTGCAGCCAGCCCTGGGCCATCTGGGACCGGCCGGCGTTGTGGACACAGACGAACAGCACGCTCGGCTTGCCGGTCATGAGCGTGCCCCCTGCCGGTCTGCTACCACTGATTCGGCCGGATACCAGCGGCGGCGGATCCACAACGCCACGTAGACCAGCGCGACCAGGACCGGTACCTCGATGAGCGGACCCACGACACCCGCCAGGGCCTGGCCGGACGTGGCCCCGAAGGTCCCGATCGCCACGGCGATGGCCAGCTCGAAGTTGTTTCCGGCGGCGGTGAAGGCCAGTGTGGTGGTCTTGGCATAGCCCAGTTTCAGTCGATGACCCAAGGCAAACCCCCCGAAGAACATGAGCCCGAAGTACCCCAGCAGCGGAAGCGCGATCCGGGCGACGTCCCAGGGTCGATTGGTGATCGTATGCCCCTGCAGCGCGAACAGCACCACGATGGTGAACAGCAGCCCGTACAGTGCGACCGGTCCGATGCGGTAGCAGCCGGCCCTCGTACCAGTCCCGTCCCTTTGCACGTTCGCCCAGGGCGCGGGTCAGGTAGCCGGCGACCAGCGGAATGCCGAGAAAGACGAGAACCGACAAGGCAATGGCCACGACCGAGAAGTGTGCGCTGGTCGTGGAGAACCCCAGCCAGTGCGGCAGCACCTGCAGGTAGAACCAGCCGAGCGCCGCGAATGCCAGGATCTGGAAGACCGAGTTGATCGCGACGAGGACGGCCGCCGCGTCGCGATCACCGCACGCCAGCTCATTCCAGATCAGCACCATCGCAATGCAGCGGGCGAGTCCGACGACGATGAGGCCGGTGCGGTAGGCCGGCAGGTCCGGCAGCAGCAGCCAGGCAAGGGTGAACATCAGCGCGGGGCCGACGATCCAGTTGAGGAGCAGCGAGCCGGCGAGCAGCCTGCGGTCGCCGGTGACCCGCCCGAGCTGGTTGTAGCGCACCTTCGCCAGCACCGGATACATCATGAGCAGCAGGCCGAGCGCGATCGACAGGCTGATCGAGCCGACCTTGACCGAGTCCAGATCCCCTGCCAGTGAGGGGACGGCGCGGCCCAGCCCGATACCGACCGCCATGGCGGTGATGATCCATACCGGCAAGAAGCGGTCGAGCGTGGACAGCTTGGCGAGCACCGGTCCGTCGAGGTTCGCCGGCCGTTCGTAGACGACGTCGCTCATGCGTGTGCTGGCCCAGCCGGCTTGCTCGCCCGGACGATGGCGCCGTGCATGTCCGGAGCGGCCTCATGGGTGAAGATCACGTCCGCATCGGTGAATCCGGCCTCGGACAGTTCGTGCAGGTACTCGGCCCGGGACAGCGCTCCGGCGATGCAGCCGACGTAGGAGCCGCGCTCGGCACGCACTTGGGGGGCCAGGTGGTCCTCGGCCACGACGTCGGAGATCCCGATGCGCCCGCCGGGGACCAGCACCCGGAACATCTCGGCGATCACGGCCGGCTTGTCGGTGGACAGGTTGATCACGCAGTTGGAGATCACCACGTCGACCGAGGCGTCGGGTAGTGGAATGTCCTCGATGGTTCCCTTCACGAACTCGACGTTGGTCGCCCCGGCCTTGGTCGCATTGGCGCGGGCCAGGGTGAGCATCTCCTCCGTCATGTCCAGGCCGTAGGCGAAGCCGGTGCTGCCGACCCGTCGTGCTGAGAGCAGCACGTCGATGCCGCCACCGGAGCCCAGGTCCAGCACCCGCTCGCCGGCACGGAGGTCCGCCACCGCCAGCGGGTTGCCGCAGCCCAGGCTCGCCGCGATCGCTTCGGCCGGCAGTTCACCGTGCTCGTCGGCGCTGTACAGGGCGGCTCCGAAGACAGCCTCGACCTCGCCGCCCCCACAGCACGAGGTCTGCGTGCCACAGCACTGGTCCGCGTCCACCACGGCAAGCGCGCTCGCACTGGCATCAGCGCTCACCGCGTTCGCGGCTTCGGCATAGCGCAGGCGAACCTGTTCGCGGATGTCCTGATCAGTCATCGAGGCCTCCAATCGATAATCTTCGATGCATCAACGATCAGTGATTGATCGACGAATGTCAATACGACTGGCAGACTAGGTGCATGACCCTTCCGCTCGTCATCGACGTCGAGGCCTGCTGCAGCCCGGTTCCAGGCGGCGTTCTGGATACCGAATCAGCCGCGCGGCTCGCCCGGGTGTTCAAGGCGCTCGGTGATCCCGCCCGGTTGCGGCTGCTCTCGCTGATCGCCGCGCAGGAGGGCGGTGAGGCGTGCATCTGCAATCTGACCGAGCCGGTGGGGCTGAGCCAGGGGACGGTGTCGCACCACATGAAGATCCTCGCCGGAGCCGGCCTGGTCAGCCGCGAGCAGCGCGGCAAGTGGGCGTACTACCGGGTGCAGCGGCAGGCTTTGGACGCTGTGGGTAGATCGCTGGCCGGCATGTGACAGTGCAGCCAAGAGCTACCTGACGCTGGCACCCGATCAGGTAACCGTCACGTCAGCTGCGACGCTAGGTAGTTGGTCAGTGACGCGATTGCGGCTTGTGTGGGGATCGTGAGCGCCGGTATTGTTGGTTCCGCATGGGGCAACACGGGGAAAGCAACAAGGGATAAAAGCTTCGCCTGACTGGGTACGAAGGTGCCGGTCGGCGGGGCTTTATCTCTTTTGCGCTCGTCCGCAACTCCCTTTCCCTTTGTCGATGCGACTGTCGATGCAAGGGCTTTCGGCTTCCCTGGCGACGTCGTCGACGCGAGCGCGCGGTTCCAGTAGCGTTTCGCAGCGGGAGTGGCGCTGATCAGGTGCCCGGTTTGGTATGTCTGGTCCGAGTGGACGTGCGCAAAGCGCGATTCCGGACATCGGGTTGTCCCAGGACGGGGTCGAAAGTGCGCTGCGCGGTTTACGCTTGCGGATATGACGGCGATGCATTCTGAGGAACTGACCGAGGGTCTGGACGAACAGCTGTGCGTCGCTCTGTATCTGGCGTCACGAGCTATGACAGCCACCTACCGGCCCGTGCTGGACGAACTGGGACTGACCTATCCGCAGTACCTGGTGTTGTTGCTGCTCTGGGAAGACGGCGCGTCATCGGTCGGCGACATCGGTGAGCGGCTGAACCTGGAGTCGAACACCTTGTCCCCGTTGATCAAACGGCTGGAGGCGCTGCAATTGGTGACGCGCCAGCGACGGGTCGAGGACGAGCGAACGGTCGAGGTGCAACTCACCCGGCAGGGCAAGGCGATGCGTCGCCGGGCCGCCCAGGTTCCCACCGTGGTGTGCGGCGCGACAGGTTTGGACCAGGCCGGGCGCGCGCGCTTGGTCAAGAAGCTGCGCCGTCTCACCGAGGATTTGCAGAACAGCCAATCCCACGGGATGTAAAGGGTAATCGCGACCGAGTTCGGCCTTAGTGCGAGACGCCGTCCTCGAAGGGGCGCACGTCCAGGTCGAGCAGCGCTTCGACGTCGTCGGCTACCTTGGCAATTCCGGCGGGGTGATTGTCGGGGTCATACGGCCCCCAGACCGACAGCAATGCGACCTGCTCATAGCCGAGCGGTGCCGACCAGATCTTCTCGCCGCGTTCGACGATGGGGTAATACTCGCGGAAGTACGGGCTCCGGGCCGCGTCACCGGCTGAATTCTCGGCCACCACACCGGTGCGGTAGAGGAACCGGATACAGGTCGCCACCCGGCCGGGGTGCCTGCTGCTCGCAAGCTCCGCCGCGGACTCGGTGTCGCCCAGCGCCGCGATCAGAAAGATCTTGACGAGGTCGACGGCGTGCACGTCCCGCACGTTGCGGTACACGTGGCCACCGCTGATCCGGGTGCTGAACTCGACGAAGCGGAAGTTGCCGTCGGCATCCCGGCGCATCTCGGCGTTGACCAGGGTGGTCCGCAGATCGAGGGTTGACACCAGGCTGTCCATCAGGCCGCGGACGGCCGTCTCGGCGGGCAGATCACCGAAGGGCATGACGTAGAGGTCTTCCTCGAAGCACGGCGGATTCGGGAAGCTCTTGGTGTTGATGCCGCCGAGGTAGAATCTGCCGTCGACGACGACGCCGTCAACGGTGATCTCTTGCCCCGGCAGGTATTCCTCGATCAGCGCCCAGGCCTCGGGAAAGCCGTCCTCGTAGAAATGCGTCTCGCCGGTGACGGCCATCTCGCGGATCTCGGCGAGCAGCTCCCGGGCACGGGCCGGATCGTCGACGAGCTCGACCTTGGCACTCGACGCGCCCCGGGTCGGTTTGACGACGAAGGGCGTCCCCACCTGTCCGATCGCGGCGTCGACGTCCACGCCGTCGCCGATCGGGATGGACAGCGGCACCGGCAGCCCGGCCTCGCGCAGGTGTGCGCGCTGCAGTGACTTGTCGCGGGCGATCTTGTCCGATGCCGGCCGCGCCCACGAGACTCCATGGCGCTGATTGGCTTGTCCGGTCGGGGTGATGTCGATCTCGAGGAACGTGACTGCGCACTCGGAGTTGGTCCGCTGCAGCTCGGCGTAGATCTCGTCGGCCATGGTTTCGGTCGTGGTGTCCGGCGGAAGCACCCGCACCGATGCGAACCGCGGGTCGTTGACGGCACTGGCATCCTCGGTGAGCAAATGGATGGACAGACCGGTCTGGAACATGGTCTCGATGTGATCGTTGCGAATCATGAGGCCGATCCGCATGGCGAGCACGACCGGGCGGTTGAGGTAGGACTTCACTTCGAGACTCTCCAGACGAGATAGGTTCCGGCGCCGAGCACGCAGGCGGTGATGGATGTGCCCAGCCAGAGACCGGGGCGCGAGAAGGCGAAGACGCTCATGCCGATGGCCGGCCCGAGCGAGAAGCCGAGGCTCTGGGCGGTGGCGAGCAGGCCCTGGTAGCGAGCCTCCGCGCCTGCGGGTGAGATCTCGGCGACGGCGGCGTTGGCCACCGGGGCGAACATCATCTCGCCGGCCGTGAACGCGACGAAGGCGACGATGATGACCGCTGCCAGCGTGACCAGTGCGGCGACCACGAGCCCCGCCGTCATGATCAGCACGCCGGCCACGATGGGCAGCACCCACGGCAGTCGGCGGGTCACCGAGCTGATCGGCAGTTCGAACAGAATGACGACGAAGCCGTTGATTGCCAGCAGCGTGCCGTAGAAGGCGGTCGAATAACCGTGGCCGACCAGCTGCAGCGGCAGGGTGGACTGGTATTGGGCATAGAGCGCCGCTACGCCGAACAGGACGACGCAGAGCATCCAGACCGGCAGGTGGCAGTCGGCCGGTAGGTGACCCTGCGGTGTGGCCTCGTCGGCCTCGGCCGCTTCGGTGGCGCCCTCGGCCACGTCTCGCGTCCTGCCGCCGGCGAGGCCGGTATAGATGACGAGAGCACAGGCGGCGTAGGCGATCGCCTCGACGGTGAAGAGTGTGGAGTAGGACCGGGTCGCGATCACGCCCGCAATGAGGGCACCCAGCGCCGCGCCGACGTTGAGGGCAAGCCGGAAGAAGGCGAACGTCGGAACGCGGTCATCCGGTGCGGTGTTCACGATCAGCAGTGCGGATGCTGCCGGGGTGTAGGACTGGGTGCACAGCGAGACCAGGCACACCGACACGACGATGAGCGGATGGGTAGGGGCGATCACCAGCATCGCCACGGCTGCCGACGACGCCAGCATCGACAGCACCAGGGTGCTGCGCTGCCCGATCCGGTCGGCCAGCCAGCCGCCGGACAGCGAGCCGACCATCCCTGCCACGCCGATGGCGATCAGTACCGCGGGCAGGCTTGCTGCCGTGAAGCCACGGTTGGTGAGAAACAGCGTGGCGAACGTGGAGAAGAAGGACCCCATCCGGCTGACGAACACGCCGAGGATGAGGATGCGCACCGGCCGTGGCGCGTGCAGCACCACCTCGAGTACGGACCGCCGCTCGCTGGCCGTCGTGACATCAGACATCATACGTGCGGTTCACCGCCGTCAGCCCGCGTCGGGAGTCTGGGCGGTATCCGTGCTGAGCACCTCGGTATCGATGGCGACGGCGTCGGAGCAGTCGCTGATGGTCGCCAGGCACTCCTCGCGAGTATCGCCGTGCGCCACCAGGGACGCCAGTCGTGACAGGTAGCCCCGTGGCGGCAACAGCACTTCGGTGCCCGGCTCGCACAGGACGGTGAAGCTGTCCAGTCCGGGGTACTCCTCGACCGGCTTCGGAAGGCTGACCGAGCGCACCAGGATGTCCTGCGCCGGGTACAGGAACCGGACCGCGGCCGTGCCGAGGTCCTTGCGTTCGGTGCTCGGTTCGATGCCGAGCGCGATGTCGGCGGCGGCCCCGGCCAGGTCCACTCCGTGGGCGAGCAGGCCGAGGTATGGAATCAGGTCGCCGGCGAGCCGGGCGTTGAGTTCGATGACCCGGGGGCCGCGCGAGCTCAGCCGCAGCTCGGTGTGTGACACGACGTTGTCCAGACCGGCGACCTGATGCGTTCGGCGAACCAGGTCGAGCGCCTCGTCCGACAGCAGTTCGGCCCGAGGCGGCACGATGTGGCCGAGCTCTTCGAAGTACGGGTCCAACCCGGTCTCTTTCTCGGCGATGACCAGGGCAGTGGTCACGCCCTGGTAGGTCACCGCGTCCACGCTGATCTCGGGGCCGTCGATGTACTCCTCGATCAGCACGCCGTCATAGCGCGATCGCACCGGCCCGATCCGGGCGCCGACGGCATCTGCGAACGCGCCCTCGATCTGGTCGGCGCCGGTGACGAGCCGGACGCCGACACTGCCACCCAGAGCTCGCGGCTTGAAGACGACGGGCAAGCCGAGGACGTCCACGATGTCGTGCGCCTGCCGGATGGTCTCGGCGACCCCGAAGCCGATGGCGCCCACGCCGGCCTGCCGGAGCAGGCCGCGAAGCTCGCTCTTGTCCTTCACCGCCCGGACGGCATCGACGGTCGGTCCTGCTACCCCGAACATCGCGGTGAGCTGCGCGGTCAACTCGACATAGCGCTCGTCATAGGTGAGCACGCCGTCCGGGTTAAGGCCGGTCAGGCGCTCGATGACGGCGGGGAAGTCGTCGATATCGACAACGACGGAGTCGACGCAGTACGGCGTCTCCCAAGTCAGCGGGAACTTGCTGACGAGCACAACGTCGGCCTTGCTCGCCACGGCGCTCAGCGCGTACTCCCGGAAAGCGGCCATGCCGCTGCCGATGAGGATGATGCGCTTTCGGGCACTCATTCTTTGGGATGCTCCTCGGACTGCAAAAAGGTGGTCATCGCGGTGACGCCATTCTCCGGCGCGATGATATACGTGCAACCGTCTGGTCCGGCTGTCGACCCGTGAACCGTCTCGGCCGGCAGCGCGATCTTGGTTCCGGCGGGGCAATCTCGCCGCTGAACCGAGCCGTCCTGAAGCCAAAAGACCTCCATGCCGCCCGCCAGCACGAAAAGGGTCTCGTTCAGGCTGTGCTTGTGCCAGTTATGGGTCTTACCCGCCTGGTCGTTCTGGTACTCGAAACTGCCCTGACGCGGCACGAACTGCGTCAGCCGCTCGGCGAGTGGTAGTTCCGGCTCCGCGGTGATCGTCGGCGATCCCATGGCAATTCCTCCTGTGCTGGTGGCATCAGCGTGCTGGTGCCGGTCGAATGTGATCCTGTCAAGAATGTGACGCCTGTCGGGCGCGATGCGGGCGGCAGCGTCAGCCGCGACGGGCGTGCGTGATCGGGCAACCCGCCGCGAGGTCGACGGGCTCGTTGTCATCGCCGAGGAAGTACTGACTCCACTCCATGTTTCCCGGCTCGCCGAAGCTGCCGAGCAGTGGCGTCTGCTCCACCGTGTCGTAGCTCTGCAGGCGGCGTCGGATGACTGCCCGAGCCTTGTCGCCGGTCGACGTACCAGCCTTCAGATCATCGAATACGAAGCGTGGCTGGAAGGTGACGGTGAAATAATTGGACTGCCGGCTGCGGCGGTTTTCGTGCCGGGGCGTATTCGCAACCACGAACATCGGAGTGGAGTTGAACGAGAATTCCCAGGTGGAATCCTGCGGGTCAGGGGATATGCCTTCGGGCCACTCGCTGGTGTCGCAGGCCTCGAGTTGGGCGAGCAACGACCAGAAGTGGTCCCGGTAATCGTCGAGGGACTCCACGCCCGCCTCAACGTCGAAGAAGCAGACAAGCGACGTACGTGTCCCCAGGCTGGTCGCAATGCGGGTGAACTCGGTGAGGGCCTGCGCCAGAGCTGCTACCCGCAATTCACCGGCCGGTATGAAGCTGTAACGCAGCGTGCCCTTACGGACCGCGTCTACCCCGAAGATGCAGGGGAACAGGGACTTGTCGCTGAGCATCCGCTCGTGAAAGTAGCTGGCCGCCTCGCGTTCCCAACCACCGGCCGGAGGCTCATGCGGATGACGCAGGACGGACGCGTGCGGATGGGACGGGGCCTGTGCGGTTGTAGCGTTCGCGTTCATGCGAGGGGGACTCCACGTTGAGTTATCCCGGCACCAGGGTGCGGGCGCGCACGGTCGACCTGTGCGCAATCGAGTTGTGGCCGGTGTCTCCAGGCAGGGTGAGGCGCACGGGGGAAACGCGCGATCCGCCGCCACGGAGACCGTCAGTTGGCAGACGAAGTATCACCTACGGTGTCAGATATGTAAAGGTGGTGATTCGTGCGTAGGGTCTAAGTCACCTGCAGGTTTCGAAGGGCGTAATTCAGACGAGCGCTTGACTGCTCGGTAATGCTCGGCCAGTGTCAGAGAGTGGTCGATCTGAGCGTCAGTAGTCCCAGCCGGCAGCCTGTGACCTCCTTGATGCCCCGTCCGGCGGTGTCTTCGTGATCCGGGGACCGGTCGACTCGAGCCAGGTCCCGCGCTTCGCCGGACCGCCGACCTTCGCGCGGCTGCCACGTATCGATGAGGTGTCCGACGTGGACATCGCGGTACTGGGAGTGCCCTTCGACTCGGGTGTCAGTTACCGGCCAGGGGCCCGTTTCGGCCCCTCCCACGTCCGGGAGTCTTCCCGGCTCCTGCGGCCCTACAACCCGGCGCTCGCAGTGGAGCCGTTCGCACTCGCGCAGGTGGTCGACGCCGGTGACGTGGTGGCCAATCCGTTCTCCATTCCCGAGGCGGTCCGCCAGATCGAGGTCGGTGCCAGAGCGCTGCTGGAACGGGCCGGCCGGCTTGTGACGATCGGCGGGGACCACACCATCGCACTGCCGCTGCTGCGTTCCATGGCGGCAATTCACGGGCCGGTTGCTGTCGTCCACTTCGATGCGCACCTGGACACCTGGGACACCTACTTCGGCGAGCCGACGACGCACGGCACGCCCTTTCGCCGGGCGTCGGAAGAGGGCTTGCTCGACCGCTCCGGCTGCCTGCACGTCGGAATCCGCGGCCCGCTGTACGGGGCAGCAGACCTGCGCCAGGATGCCGAGCTGGGCTTTCAGACGGTGCACGCGCGCGAGATGGACGACTTGGGCGTGGCCGGTGTGGTCGAACGTATTCGCGACCGGGTGCGAGAGCGACCGGTCTACGTCTCCGTCGACATCGACGTCCTCGACCCGGCGTTCGCGCCCGGCACCGGAACGCCCGAATCGGGTGGCCTGCTCAGCCGGGAGCTGCTCGGGATCGTCCGCGCGTTCTCCACGCTGAACCTGATCGGTGCCGATGTCGTCGAGGTCGCGCCTGCCTATGACCACGCCGAGATCACCGGAATCGCGGCGTCACATGTGCTCTACGAGCTGGTGTCGGCAATGGCGATGGGAGTCGCACGCGGCTCGGCCGGCTAGCGGTCCTGAACTCGGGCATCGGCCGCTCAGCGGTGGTCCTCCCTCAGGGCGCATCGACTCCCTGCGTGGCCACCGCCTTGAGCGTGCTGTCATCGGCATCTGACGTGCCGGTGGCATAGCCCGCCTCGGCGACCAGCACGCGGTTTCCGGATTGGCGCGAGGCGAACGCAGCCGCCGGCAGTTCGGCCGGGGCGCCCGGGTAGCCGACGCCCTCGCGTAGCAGATCGCTGACATTGCCGGTGCCGTCGGAGGTCACCAACGAGCGGTACGTCGCGGCCTGCGCGGCTGTGTCGAAGGTGACCACACTCGTCGCGACGACCACGGTGCGGCCGTGCGGGTTGGTCGTGGCCAGCCTGCGGTGCACCGATGAGCAGGGCGTCTTGGTGAAGAAGGTCTGTACCCGGCCGTAGGAGTGTGCCGCGCAATCGGTCTTGTCGTCGCTGGCCCGCTGAACCCAGCCGCTCGGGAGCGAGGCCGTGCGGGATGGCGACGGCGATGCGCTGGAACTCTGCCGGCCCTGTTCCGGAGCGCGAATCGCGGACGTAGAACCGTGCCTGCCGCCGAAGGCCAGCAGCCCGATGAGGACGAGCGCGCTGACGACGAGCCAGCCCGCCAGCACCAGCGCGACGACCTTGAGCCGGCTTTTCGGTTCTTTCCGGTAAGCGTCGGGGTCGGTGTCCCACTCCTCGTCCGGTTCGGTCAGCCAGCTCACGGCGCCACCGTGCCGCCCTGGAGCGGTGCGATGCTCGTCAGCTTCATCTGCCGTCCTCCTCCAGTGCCGGATCCTGAGCCGGATCCTGAGCCGGGTCTTGAGCCGAGTCCTGAGCCGACCACCGTATCCAGCGCCGCCTGCTCGTGTCCTCTGCACACGCGGCGTGCACGATAAGTACCGCGCCGTTCGCCATGATGTACCCCATGGCTGACTATGACGTGATCGTGATCGGGCTGGGAGCGATGGGCTCTGCCGCGGCGCACCAGCTGGTTCTGCGTGGGTTACGAGTGCTGGGCATCGAGCAGTTCACTCCGGCTCACACGCTCGGCTCGTCCCATGGCGCAAGCCGGATCGTACGCAAAGCCTACTTCGAGCGGCCGGACTACGTTCCGCTACTGGTCCGGGCGTATGAGCTGTGGGACGAGCTGGGCGCCAAGTTCGGGGCCGAGCTCTTCACCCGGTGCGGGGCGCTGATGATCGGCCGGCCGGAGAGCGAGGTGGTATCGGGCACCTTGGCGTCGGCGAAGCGGTGGTCGCTGCCCCACGAACTGCTGACGCCCGCTCAGTTGCATGAACGGTTCCCGCAGTTCGCGCTGTCCGAGGACCAGGTGGCTGTCTACGAGGCTGATGCCGGCTACGTCCGGCCCGAGGTCGCGGTGCTGGCGAACATCGAGCTGGCGACCGGCGCCGGGGCCGAGCTGTGGTTCGACACGGTGGTCGAGTCGGTACAACTGGTCCCCGAGGGTGTTCGGGTCGTCGCCGGCGGAAAGCAGGTGTCAGCGCCCAAGGTTGTGATCGCGACCGGCGCCTGGGCCGGTCGGCTCGCCGATCTGAACCGGTACGGGGTGAAGGTGCAACGCCAGACGGTGCATTGGTTCGAGCCCACGAACGGTGCCGACGCCTTCGCCGACGACCGCTTTCCGGTGTACATGTGGGCGCTGCCGGTGCAGCCCGGCGAGCCGAACATGGAGCTGTACGGATTCCCGCACCTCGACGGTGACCGCGGCGTGAAGGCAGCGATCTACCGCGACACCACCAATACTGACGTCAACCCCGACACGGTGGATCGGCAGGTGATCGAGCAGGAGCATGAGCGGGTGCGCGAGCTGCTTGCCCGGTCGATACCGGCACTCGCCGGACCGCACACCGACAGCACCGTCTGCATGTACGCGGGCGTCGCCGATGACGACTTCGTACTCGGAGTGCATCCAGGATCGTCCGGACGACTCGTACTGGCGATCGGGTTCTCCGGCCACGGGTTCAAGTTTGTTCCAGTGGTCGGGGAGATCGTGGCCGATCTGGTCATCGATGGTAAGACCCGGCACGAGATCGGTTTTCTGTCACCGGACCGGGTGGCCGCGCAGTAGGTCACTCGGTATGTGCCGCAGCCGTCACGGGAAGGCTCAGGCGAACTCGAGGCTGACCTCGGGCGTCACGGGATGGGACTGGCAAGCCAGCACAAGGCCGGTCTCGATTTCTTCCGGCTCCAGGGCGTAATTTCGGGCCATGGCGACCGCGCCTACTGTCACCTTGGCGCGGCAGGTACCGCACACTCCGCCCTTGCAGGCGTAAGGCGCGTCAGGACGGTTGGCCAGCACCGCGTCGAGGATGCTGGGTCCGGCGTAACCGACCGGCACGGTCGACGTCCGACCCGCCAGAGTCACGGTGACCTGGCTCAGTTGCTGGTCCGACGTCAAGGGCAGTACATCTACGGGGGCCTCTTCGTTCGCCTCGCTGACGTAGAAGAGTTCGGCGTGGATGTCGGCCTCAGCGACTCCGCCCGCTACCAGCGTCTCGCGAGCAACGGACACCATTCCGAACGGCCCGCACAGGTACCAGGCGTCGACGTCCAGGCACACGCTGTCGCGCAGGGTGGCGACCTTGCCGGCGTCGATGCGACCGGTCAGCAGCTCGGACAGCTGCGGCTCTGCCGACAGGACGTGCAACAGGGTGAACCGGGCCGGGTAGGTGTTCTTGAGGTCGGCCAGCTCTTCGAGGAACATCACGTCGTTGGAGGTGCGGTTGCCGTACACCAGGGTGACGCGGCTGTCCGGCTCCTCGCGCAGGACGGAGGCGGCAATCGACAGCACCGGCGTGATGCCCGAGCCGGCGGCGATGCAGCCGACATGCCTGGCATTCGCAGCTGAGGTAGAGGTGCCGAACCGTCCGGCCGGGGCCATCACCTCGACGGTGTCACCGTGCCGTAGCCGGCTGGTCAGCCATCCCGAGAAGCTGCCGTCGGGAATGCGCTTGACGCCGATGCGCACCCGGCCATCCTCGGTCAATTCGGTAGCGGTCGAGCAGATCGAGTATGTCCGGCGTTCTTCGCCGGTAGCTGAGACGGTGCGTAGCGTCAGGTGCTGGCCGGGATGAAAGGCGAACTGCTCGCGGAGCTCATCGGGCACCGCAAAGCTCACCGAGCACGCTTGCGCGGTGAGCGGCTGGACGTCGGCGACGACAAGCTTCTCGAAGGCGCTCATAAGGACTTGAACTCGTCGAACGGCTCGGCGCAGGCTCGGCACCGGCGCAGCGACTTGCACGGCGTCGACCCGAACTGGCTGACCAGCTCGGTGTCGTCGGAGCCGCACTGGGGGCAGCTGGCTGCCACGGGCTTGCCGAACCGGACGGGGACGGGTCCGAGCGAACGGGTCGGCTGCGGTGGTGCGATGCCGTACTCGTGGAGCTTGCTCTTACCGCCATCGGTGATCCAGTCGGTCGTCCAGGGCGGCGACAGCTCGATCACCACCCGGGCTCCGGGGTCGATCCGATGCGTCCGGGTCAGTACGTCCTGACGGATCGCCTCGGTTGCCGGACACCCCGAATACGTAGGGGTGATCACGACTTCGGGTACCCCGTCGGTGGCGAAGCGGACATCGCGCAGGATGCCCAGCTCGGCGATTGTGACGACCGGAATCTCGGGATCGGGCACCATCGCGGCGGCGAGGCGCAGTTCGGTCAGTGAGGTCATCGCGCTCACCACTCTGCGCCGGCATGTGACCGGTGCAGGTGCTGCAACTCCGCGAGCAGGTATCCGAAGCTCTGGATGTGCAGACCGGCCCGTCCGCCGGTGGGCTTCCAGTTGTCCTCGACGATGCTCAGCGTCGCCTCGTCCAGCACCTGGCGCACCGAGGTCAGCCAGTCCTCGTACAGGGAGGACGGCAATGGACCGATGCCGGCGGCGGAAACTCGGCGAGCCAGGTCGTCGTCCTGGAAGAGCTCGTGCGTGAACGGCCACACCGCTCGCATCGCCGCCTGAGCTCTTTCGTGGCTGGTAGCGGTTCCGTCGCCGAGTCGCACGACCCACGCCGCCGAGTGCTCGATGTGGTAGCTGACCTCTTTGACCGCCTTTGCCGCAACACCCGCCAGCTGCGGATCGGAGGAACGCGCGAGCCTTCGGTACAGCTCGTACTGGTAGACGGAGAACAGCAGTTGTCGGAGCATCGTGACGGCGAAGTCGCCATTGTCCAGCTCGACGAGCTGGCAGTTGAGAAACTCGCGCTCCGGACGGAGGTAGGCGAGATCGTCCTCCGTCCGGCCGGTGAACGCTCCGCCGTAGGCCAGCAGCGCCCTGGCCTGGCCGAGCAGGTCCAACGCGATGTTCATCAGGGCGATGTCTTCTTCGATCTGCGGCGCATGGGCAGACCACTCGGACAGCCGGTGCGACAGGATCAGTGCGTCGTCGCCGAGGCGAATCGCATACTCGGCGACGTCAGCGGTCAGGACCGGCGTGCTCACAGGTGCTCGACCCCCTCAGGGATCGCGTAGAACGTCGGGTGCCGGTACGGCTTGTCGGCTGCCGGTCCGAAGAACGAGTCCTTCTCTTCGGGCGAACTCGCCGTGATGTCGGCAGACGGCACCACCCAGATCGAGACGCCCTCGCTGCGGCGGGTGTAGAGATCGCGCGCATTCTGCAGAGCGAGGGTGGCGTCGGTGGCGTGCAGGGACCCGACGTGCACGTGATTGGTGCCGCGAGCAGGCCGGACGAACACCTCCCACAGCGGGGTGGCCGGAGTGCTCATGCGGCGGGCCTGCCGGCCGAGCGCGTGCCTCGCGAACCGGCGCTGGTCGAACCCTCGCGCGCCGCCTGCTTGGCCGCGTACTCGGCCGCTGCCTCTCGTACCCAGGCACCATCCGCGTGTGCCTGCCGGCGGGTGGCAACGCGCTGCCGGTTGCACGGCCCGTTGCCCTTGAGTATCTCGTGGAATTCCGTCCAGTCGATGACGCCGAAGTCGTAGTGGTTGCGTTCGGCGTTCCAGCGCAGGTCCGTATCGGGCAGGGTGAGACCGAGGGTTTCGGCCTGCGGAACGCAGATGTCCACGAAGCGCTGCCGCAGTTCGTCGTTGGAGAACCTTTTGATACCCCAGGCGCTGGACTGGGCCGAGTTCGGTGAGTTCTCATCGGGCGGTCCGAACATCATCAAGGATGGCCACCACCACCGGTCGATGGCGTCCTGTGCCATCGCGTGCTGCTCGGGGGTGCCGTTGGACAGCGCGAGCAGCGACTCGAAGCCCTGCCGCTGATGGAACGACTCTTCTTTGCAGATGCGGACCATTGCCCGGGCATAGGGGCCGTAGGAGCAGCGCGTGAGCGGAACCTGGTTCGTGATGGCGGCCCCGTCGACCAGCCAGCCGATCGCCGCGACATCGGCCCAGGTCGGCGTCGGGTAGTTGAAGATCGAGGAGTATTTCTGGCGCCCCGCATGCAGCAGGTCGAGCATCTCTTCGCGGCTCATGCCCAGCGTCTCCGCCGCGGAATAGAGGTACAGGCCGTGCCCCGCCTCGTCCTGCACCTTCGCCAGCAGAATCGCCTTGCGCCGCAAGGAGGGCGCTCGGGTGATCCAGTTGCCCTCGGGTTGCATGCCGATGATCTCTGAGTGACCGTGCTGCGCGATCTGCCGGATCAGGGTCTTGCGGTAACCGTCGGGCATCCAGTCGCGCGGCTCGATGCGGCCATCGGCAGCGATGAGCGCGTCGAAGCCGTCTTGCTCTGTAGTCGACGCTGTAGTCGAAGCAATGTTCGGCGCTGTAGTCGAAGCAGCGATCGAGCCTTCAGTGGCATGCATGACGTTCTCCCCAAACCGAATGATCGTTCGGTTAGTCTATGCTGACGTCACGTCACTGGCAAGCGAGGGGAATGGCACATGGCCGAGATGCTGCGTTCGTATCTGTGTGACCGGTGGGTCACCGCCGACGACGAGGGCGTCGCGCTGCTCGATGCCGCCACGGCGGCGGAGGTCGCCCGCTGGTCTAGTGCCCCGGTGGACGTGCCCGCGATGTACGAGCACGCCCGAACTGTCGGTGGGCCCGCGCTGCGCGCGCTGACGTTTCCCGAGCGGGCGGCGATCCTCCGGCAGCTGGCGGGCTACCTCAACGAGCGTCGGGAGGCCGGCTACTACCCGCTCTCCTTTGCGAGCGGTGCCACCCTGTTCGACTCGAAATTCGATGTGGACGGCGGCATCGGCGTGCTGTTCGCGTACGCGTCGCGTGGTCGCCGTGAGCTGCCGGACTCCGACATCTATCTCGATGGGCCGGTCGAGCAGCTGGCCAAGGACGGTTCCTTCGTCGCCCAACATGTCTACACCTCGCGGCATGGCCTGGCGCTGTTCATCAATGCGTTCAACTTTCCGGTATGGGGCATGCTCGAGAAGTTTGCGCCCGCCTTCCTCGCCGGGGTGCCGGTCGTGGTCAAGCCCGCTGAGCAGACGGGGTATCTGACCGCCAAGGTCTTCGCCGACATGGTCGACTCCGGCTTGCTGCCGACTGGTGCGATCTCGTTGGTGTGCGGCTCGACGGATGGGCTGCTCGACCACCTCACCGGACAGGATCTCGTCGCGTTCACCGGATCGGCCTCGACGGCACGGAAGCTGCGCCAGCATCCGGTGATCGTGGGAGAGTCGGTCACGTTCACGGCCGAGGCGGACTCGCTCAACTGCGCGATCCTGGGACCGGACGCGGTGCCTGGCGAGCCGGAATTCGATCTGTTCGTCCGCGAGCTGTCGCGCGAGATCACCGTCAAGGCGGGCCAGAAGTGCACCGCGATTCGCAGGGCCTTCGTGCCCGCCGGACAGCGCGACGCCGTGATCGACGCGCTCGCCGCCAAGCTGGCAAAGGTGTCCGTCGGTGATCCGCGCACCGAAGGCACGACCATGGGTGCGCTGGCGACACTGGGACAGCGTGAGGAGTTCTTCGCCAACCTGACCCGGCTCTGTGCGGAGGCGGACGTCGTCGTGGGAGGTCCGGACGCGCTGGCAGGCAAGGGCCTCGCGGCCGATGGTGCCTTCGTGGCGCCGACCGTGCTCAAGGCTCGCAGCGCCACCGCTGAGGCGCTGCACAGTATTGAGGCATTCGGCCCCGTCGCGACCGTGTTCGGATACGACGACACCGACTCGGTGGTGGCGCTCGCCGCCCTCGGTGGTGGCTCGCTGGTCGGATCGGTGTACTCCTATGACCCTGAGTTCGTTCGCGAGGTGGTTGTCGGCGCTGCCGCCCACCATGGCCGGATGATCGTCATCGACCGTGAGGATGCCAAGACCTCGACCGGTCACGGTTCGCCGCTGCCCATGCTCGTGCACGGTGGCCCGGGGCGAGCCGGCGGCGGTGAAGAGCTGGGCGGCATCCGCGGGGTGCTGCACTACATGCAGCGGACCGCCGTGCAGGGCTCGCCACGGGCGCTGTCCGCGGTGACCGGCCGCTGGGTTGCCGGGGCGCCCACTGTGGCCGAAGAGGTGCACCCGTTCCGCAAGCATCTGGAAGAGCTCGCCATCGGTGAGGTGCTCTTCACCGGCAGCCACACGGTGACCGCCGAGGACATCGACCAGTTCGTGCAGCTCACGGGAGACTCGTTCTACGCCCACACCGATCCGGTGGCGGCGGCGCAGAACCCGCTGTTCGGCGGCATCGTCGCCCATGGCTACTTCGTCATCTCGCGGGTCGCCGGCCTGTTCGTCGACCCGGCACCGGGACCGGTGCTGGCGAACTACGGCCCGGACAACCTCCGCTTCATCACGCCCGTCAAGGTGGGCGATTCGATCAGCGCCCAGCTGACCTGCAAAGAGAAGAAGGCTCGGCAGACCGAGAACTACGGCGAGGTTCGCTGGGACCTCGTGGTCCGTAACCAGCGGGACGAGCTGGTCGCCACCTATGACGTTCTGACCCTGGTGGCGAAGCGATCAGATTGACCTGAGCGGTGCCGCCTGTGCTCACAGCAGGCTCTGCGTTAGCTCCAAGCTTACGGTGAGGTGCCGACGGTTGACTCGTCTATGAATCGAGTAGACGACGCGAACAGAGGTGGTCACGTGACCGACCAATCACCATATGAAGAGTCAGCCCCGCGCCAGCAGGCGGAGGTGGGACCGACTTCGTACCAGCAGGCGGGCTACGGCCAGGCTCCGTACGTCGCCGCTCCGTCCGAGCAGCCGTACTTCGTCCCCACCGCGCACCAGCAGGCGTGGTCGGCGGCCCAGCAGTTCCCCAACGCCCAGGTCTGGGCACCGCCGCCGGTAGCTCCTAGGCCGCGCCACCACAAGCTGCTTCTCGGCTCGGTTGCGGCGGCGGTGGCGACCGCGGTTGCCGCAGGGGGCATCGCGGTGGCGGTCGACCGATCCAATAACGGCTCGTCACAGCAGACGGCAGTCAGCAGCCCGAACAGTCAGAACGCTCCGTTCGGCCAGAGCGGGAACGGCCAGGGCTCGCCGTACGGCTATGGCAATGGCGGCGGTTTCAGCAATGGCGGGGGCTTCGGTTCCGGCGGCGGACTCGGCAGTGGTTCGGACAGCGGCAGCGGAACCGGCTCGGGCAGTAGCTCCACCGGCACCGCGACGAGTGCGCAGCAGGTCGGCGTGGTCGACATCAACACCACACTCGACTACGGGCAGGGCAAGGCGGCCGGAACCGGCATCGTGTTGACCGCCAACGGTGAAATCCTGACGAACAACCATGTTGTCGAGGGCTCGACGGCGATTTCCGTGACCATCGTCAGCACCGGCAAGTCCTACACGGCCACGGTGGTCGGCACAGATCCCACGGACGATGTTGCCGTGATCCAGCTCAAGGACGCCAGCGGGCTCAGCACCGCCAAGCTCGGCGACTCGTCCAAGGTTGCGGTGGGCACGGCCGTCACCGCGGTGGGCAACGCGGGCGGAACCGGTGGCACCCCCAGTTCCGCGACGGGAACCGTGACGGCGCTCAACCAGTCCATCACGGCAAGCGACACCAACGGCAGCAACGCCGAGCAGCTCACCGGCATGATCCAGGTCAACGCCGACATCCAGGCCGGTGACTCCGGCGGCCCGCTGTACGAGAACGCCGGTGGAACGGTTGTCGGTATGGACACTGCCGCCTCGTCCTCGGTGTCGCGCTACAGCTCCTCGGCAACCACCGGGTTCGCGATTCCGATCGCGAAGGCCCTGAGTATCGCCACGCAGGTCGAGTCCGGCCACCCGAGCAGCACCGTGCACATCGGCTACCCCGCGTTCCTCGGGGTGCAGCTCTCGGCACAGGGCCAAGCCGCCGGCGCGACCATCGCCGGCACGGTCGACGGTTCCGGCGCAGCGAAGGCTGGTCTACAGGCGGGTGACACGATCACCGCGGTCGACGGCAAGGCGATTGCCAGCGCCACCGCACTGTCAGCGGTGACGGCCTCGCACAAGCCAGGCGACCAGGTCAAGGTCACGTACACCGATGGCTCCGGCGCGAGCCACACGGTCACCGTGACGCTCGGAGCCGGTCCCGCCGACTGACCCGAGCCGGGTGAAAGCCGGGGCCAGGGTCACGATGACCCAGGTCCCGGCTTTTGCGCTATTGCCGGGTGCTGTCAGGGGCGAGTCGTCACGGGCGGTGACCTCCTCGACGTTGGCCGTGTCAAAGTTCTGAGCCGACCGGCCACCGCGGCCGGTCACGAGCCGATTATCAGTGGGCGCAATCAGCCAGGTACGTGTCGATTTCGTGGAGCACGTCGGCCTTGACGGTGTCCGGGGCGAACGAGGCCGTCACCGCGTTCTTCGCCAGCGCGCCGATGCCCGCCTCGTCCAAGCCCAGCAGGTCAGCGGCGATGCCGTACTCGCGATTGAGGTCGGTCGAGAACATCGGCGGGTCATCGGAGTTGATGGTCACCAGCACCCCGGCCTTCACCAGGTCCGGCAGCGGATGCTCGGCCAGTGAGCCGACGGCCCGGGTCGCGAGGTTGGACGTCGGCGACACCTCCAGGGCGATCTGGTGCTCCGCGAGGTACCGGAGCAACTCGGGGTCCCGCGTCGCGGACGTGCCGTGGCCGATCCGCTCGGCGCCCAGCAGCCGGATCGAGTCCCAGATGGTCTCCGGGCCGGTCGTCTCGCCGGCGTGCGGAACGCTGTGCAGGCCGATGGCCCGGGCCTGGTCGAAGTACGGTGCGAACTGCCCGCGCGGCACCCCGATCTCGGGACCGCCCAGGCCGAAGCTGATCAGCCCCTCCGGTGTCAGCGTGGTGGCGATCCGGGCGGTCTCCTCCGCTGACGGAAGGCCGGCCTCACCGGGAATGTCGAAGCACCACCGCAGCACGATCCCCAGCTCGCTCTCGGCCGCCAGGCGCGCGTCCTCGATGGCTTCCAGGAAAGCCTCCGCAGGGATTCCCCGGTTCACCGACGAGTACGGCGTGATGGTCAGTTCGGCGTAGCGGATGTTCTGCGCGGTCATATCTCGCGCTACCTCATACGTCAGCGTCCGGACGTCGTCAGCGTCCCGGATGAGGTCGACAACGGACAGGTAGACCTGGATGAAGTGTGCGAAGTCGCTGAACGTGAAGTACTCGGCGAGCTTCTCGACGTCAGCCGGCACTCCGGCGGTGGGGTGCCGGGCGGCGAGTTCGGCGACGATGCGCGGCGAGGCCGACCCGACATGGTGGACGTGCAGCTCAGCCTTCGGCAGACCAGCGATAAAGTCAGTGATAGAGGAGATCATCGACCAACTCTTTCACAGTCGTGTCAGCTTTCGACGACCATCTGGTAACGCTGTGCAGCCTCAGAGTTCGCCGAGCGCGGTGATGGGCCGCTCCACGCAGTCCGCGACGAAGCGGAGAAATCCGCCCGCGACTCCGCCGTCACACGCCCGGTGGTCGAAGGCGAGGGTGAGCTGGGTGACTTTGCGAACGGCCAGTTGACCGTCGACAACCCAGGGGCGGTCGATGATCCGGCCCATGCCGAGGATCGCCACCTCCGGGTGATTGATGATGGCGGCCGAGCCATCCACGCCGAAGACACCGTAGTTGTTCACCGTGAACGTCCCGCCGGTCAACTGGGCCGGGGTCAGGGTGCCGCCCCGTCCCGCCTCGGTGCGCTCGGCCAGGGCTCTGGACAACTCGCGGGTGGTCAGCCGCTGGGCCTGGTGCACCACCGGCACCATCAGCCCGCGCTCGGTCTGGGCGGCGAAGCCCAGGTTGATGTCGGGCAGCAGTTCGACGGCGTCGGCGCTGATCCGGCTGTTGAGCTCCCGGTAGCGGCCCAGGCCCAGCACGCAGAACCGTGCCAGCAGCGCCAGCAGGCTCACCAGCTCGTCGGGTCGCGCGGTGTTCAGCGCCCGGCGGGCGTCGAGCAGGCCGGTCGCGTCCACGTCGACCCAGACGGTGGCCTCCGGAATCTCGCGGCGGGACTGGCTGAGCTTGTCGGCGGCGAGCTTGCGCAAGCCGACCAGCGGCAGCCGCTCCGGCTCACCGGGCCCGAGCGTGCTGGCCGGGGTAGTGCTGGCCGGGATAGTGCTGGTCGATGGCGTGCTGACCGGCGCCTGGATCGAGTCGATATCGCAACGGCGAATCACGCCGGACGGGTCCGAGGCCCGCACGCTTGCCAGGTCGATGCCGCGGTCCCGGGCCAGCTTCCGGACCACGGGCGAGATCACCGACGGTGCCAACCTCGCGGTGCCCTCCGGCACTGGACTGACGGCCGCGTCCCGCGTCACGGCTGGACTGACGGCCGCGTCTCGCGCCACGGGCGAGCCGGCTTCGACCGTGAGATCGGCAGCCGCGGGCGAGGACGAGCGCCTCACCCTGCTCCGCCGCCGCGCCGGCGATGGCGATGTGCCATAGCCGATAAGGACTTTGCCCGAGGACTCGGACGACTCGACGTCGGCCGTGGTCGGAGCAGTGTCGGACACGGGCGGCGTGCCGAGGTTCCGCACGGTAACCGAATCAGCATGGTCCGCCGACTCGACGGTGATCAGCGGTGATCCGACGAGGACCCGCTCACCCGGTGCGCCGAAGAGTGCCGACACCCGGCCGGCAAAGGGAACCGGGACCTCGACCGAGGCCTTGGCTGTCTCGACCTCGACGACCGGCTGGTCGATCGTGACGACATCACCGACCGCCACCAGCCAGCTGACGATCTCGGCGTCGGTCAGGCCTTCGCCGAGATCGGGCAGCAAGAAGTCGGCCATCAGCCGAAACCGCCCGAGGCAACAGCGGAACCGCCCGAGGACCCCGAGGAACCGCCCGAGGCAACCGTGGGACCGTCCAGCGCACGGGGCACGGCGACGGTGTCGTCGAACTGCAGCCGGTCGATGGCGTCCAGGATGCGGTCCACCGAGGGCAGGTGGTGCTCCTCGAACATCGGCGGCGGGTACGGGATGTCGAAGCCGGTGACCCGTCCGATCGGTGCGTGCAGCTGGTGAAAGCACTGGTCGGTGAGCCGGGCGACGATCTCGGCCCCGAAACCGGCGAAGCCGCTCGCCTCGTGGACGACGACCGCCCGCCCCGTCTTGCGCACCGACGCAGCCACGGTCTCGTCGTCGAACGGCGAGAGCGTGCGCAGGTCCACCACCTCGGCCGAGATTCCGTCAGCCGCCGCCGCATCCGCCGTCTCCAGCAAGGTGGTCACCATCGAGCCATAACCGATCAGGGTGACATCGTCGCCGGGGCGCCGGACGAGCGCCCGATCGAAGGCAGCAGGTGCCGCGGGAGCGATCCCCTCCTTGGCCCAGTAGCGCCGCTTCGGTTCAAGGAAGAGAACCGGGTCGTCGCTGGCGATCGCCTGGCGAAGCAGCCAGTACGCATCGAAGGCGCTTCCCGGTGTCACCACCTTCAGACCAGGGGTGTGCACCCAGTAGGCCTCGGAGGAGTCGCAGTGATGCTCGACGCCGCCGATACCGCCGCCGTAGGGGATCCGGATGACGACGGGCAGGCTGATCTTGCCCCGGGTGCGGTTGCGGAGCTTCGCCAGGTGCGAGGTGATCTGCTCGAACGCGGGGTATGAGAACGCGTCGAACTGCATCTCGACGATGGGCCGCATGCCGTGCATGGCCATTCCGATCGCGGTGCCGACGATGCCCGACTCGGCCAGCGGGGAGTCGAAGACGCGCGCGTCGCCGAACTCGGCCGCGAGGCCGTCGGTGACCCGGAAGACGCCGCCGAGTGCGGCCACGTCCTCGCCGTACAGGACGACCTTGGGATCGGCGCGCAGCTCGTCGGCCAGCGCCCGGTTCAGGGCGGCGGCCATGGTCAGCGTCCGGGTCTGCTCCGCGACGGCGGTCACGAGGCGTCCAGCGAGAGCTCGTCGGCCAGGGCCTGCGCCTGGACGCGCAGCGCCGCGGTCGGCTCGGCGTAGACGTGGCTGAACAGCTCGGCCGGGTCCAGGTCGGGCTGGGCGTTCATGGCGGCACGAAGCTGCGCGGCCTTCGCCTCAGCCTCCGCCGCCATCTCGGCCATCGCCTCGTCATCCAGAATGCCCTTACCACGCAGGTAGGTCTCCAGCCGGGCAATCGGGTCGCGCGCCAGCCACTCGGTGACCTCGGACTGCTGCCGGTACCGGGTGGCGTCGTCGGCGTTGGTGTGTGCCTCGATCCGGTAAGTCAGCGCCTCGATCAGGGTCGGGCCACCCCCACCGCGTGCGCGCTCGATCGCCTCGGTCATCGCCACGTGCACCATGGCCGCGTCGTTGCCGTCGATGAGCACGCCTGGCATGCCATAGCCGATTCCCTTGTGCGCAAGGGAATCGGCCCGGGTCTGCTTGGACAGCGGCACCGAGATGGCGTAGCCGTTGTTCTGCACCAGGAACACCACCGGTGCCTGCCACACCGCGGCGATATTGAGTGCCTCGTGGGTGTCACCCTCGCTGGTCGCGCCGTCCCCCAGCAACGCTACGGCGACGGTGTCCTCGCCGGAGAGCTTGGCGGCGTGCGCCAGCCCGACCGCGTGCAGGGTGTTGGTGGCCAGCGGCGTGCACTGGGTGGCCGTCCGGTGCAGGTACGGGTCGTAACCGCAGTGCCAGTCGCCGCGCAGCAGCGTCAGCACCTCGACGGCGTGAATGCCCCTGCTGACCAGCGCCATGGAGTCCCGGTAGGTCGGAAACAGCCAGTCCCGGTCGGCCATCGCGGCGACGGCTCCCACCTGGCAGGCCTCCTGACCGCGCGCGGACGGGTAGACCGCCAGCCGGCCCTGCTTGGTGAGCGCGGTGGCCTGGGTGTCGAAGCGCCGTCCGAGGACCATCCGCCGGTGCAGGTCGAGCAGCACGCTGTCGGCCGGAAACTGGTCCGAACTCGGTCGCGGCCGGCCGTCCGGATCGATCAGCGACCGCGGCACGCCGGTCGGCAGCAGGGTGGGGCTGTTGACGACAGTCATGGGCTCAGTGTGAACGGCGGTCGACCGTTGTTCTAGAAATGTCGTCGTAGTAGAGAAGTTTGGTACGGCGAGCGGCTACAGTCGTGCAACATGTCCAGCAAGACTCCGAACCGGAGCATAGAAATCAGACGCCCGGTCGCCCTCGACGACACTGATCGAGCCATCGTGGACGCGCTGCGTGAGGACGGCCGACTGTCCATGCGCTCGCTTGCCGAACAGCTGCACATCTCACGCGCCAGCGCGTACACCCGGGTGGAGCGCCTGGTCGACGAGGGTGTAATCACCGGCTACACGGTGACCATCGATCCGGAGCGGTACGGGTTCGGCATCTCGGCGTACGTATACCTCAAGATCAGCCAGCACTCCTGGAAGGCGGTGCGCGACCGGATCCTGCACATCCCCGAGGTCTGGCACGGCGCGCTGGTGTCCGGTGACAACGACCTCGTCCTGCTCGTGCGCACCCAGGATGCGGCGAGCATGCGCGATCTGGTGCTGAACACCTTCCAGACCATGCCCGATGTGGTCGCCACCCAGACGGTGCTGATCCTGGACGAACTCAGCGGCCCGCGTAAGAGCCTCTGAGGGGCTAGCCCAGAGCGGTCGCCACGATCTCGCGAGCCTCGTCCTGGATCTTGCTCAGGTGTTCCGGGCCGTCGAAGGACTCGGCGTACAGCTTGTAGACGTCCTCGGTGCCCGACGGACGGGCCGCGAACCAGCCGCGGTCGGTGGTGACCTTCAGCCCGCCGATGGCGGCGCCGTTGCCCGGGGCCTTCGTCAGCCGAGCGGTGATCGGGTCCCCGGCCAGCGTCGAGGCGGTGACCTGTTCCGGCGACAGCTTGCTGAGCACGGCCTTCTGCTCACGGGTTGCCGGTGAATCGATGCGGGCGTAGGCCGGGTCGCCGAAGCGCTGGGTCAGCTCGCGGTAGTGCGCCGACGGCGACTTGTCGGTGACCGCGAGGATCTCGGAGGCGAGCAGGCACAGCAGGATGCCGTCCTTGTCGGTCGTCCAGACGCTGCCGTCCTGCTGCAGGAAGGACGCCCCCGCGGACTCCTCGCCGCCGAAGCCGATGGAGCCGTCGAGCAGGCCGGGTACGAACCACTTGAAGCCGACCGGGACCTCGACCAGCCTCCGTCCGAGGTCGGTCGCCACCCGGTCGATCATCGAGGAGCTGACCAGGGTCTTGCCGATCGCGGTGTCGGCGCGCCAGCCGGGCCGGTGCCCGAAGAGGTAGCCGATCGCGGTTGCCAGGAAGTGGTTCGGGTTCATCAGGCCGCCGTCGGGCGTCACGATGCCGTGCCGGTCGGAGTCGGTGTCGTTGCCGGTCGCGATGTCGTACAGCGTCGCGTCCTGCTTCATCCGGTTGATGAGCGAGGCCATTGCGGACGGTGACGAGCAGTCCATCCGGATCTTGCCGTCCCAGTCCAGGGTCATGAAACCGAAGGTGGGATCGATGTCGGGGTTCACGACGGTCAGGTCCAGGCCGTACCGGGATTCGATCTCCGCCCAGTACGCCACCGACGCACCACCGAGCGGGTCCGCGCCGATCCGGATGCCGGCGGCCTTGATGGCTGCCATATTGATCGCGCCGGGCAGTGCCGAGACGTAGGCGTCCAGAAAGTCGAAGCCGTGCACGGTGTCGGCCGCCGCGGCGCGTTGGTACGGGATGCGGCTGAGTCCGGACAGCTTCGCCGCCAGCAGCTCGTTGGCGCGGTCCTGGATCCAGCCGGTGATCTCGGTGCCGGCGGGGCCACCGTCCGGTGGGTTGTACTTGAAACCGCCGTCCGCGGGCGGGTTGTGCGAGGGCGTGACCACCACGCCGTCGGCCAGCCCCGAGGTGCGGCCGGAGTTGTACGCGAGGATCGCTCGCGAGACGGCAGGCGTGGGCGTCAGGCCCTTGCGGGAGTCGATCAGCACCGTCACGCCGTTGGCGGCGAAGACCTCGAGCGCGGACCGGGCCGCGGGCTCGGACAGGGCGTGGCTGTCCGCACCCAGGTAGAGCGGGCCGTCGATGCCCTTGCCCGCGCGGTACTCGCAGATCGCCTGGCTGGTAGCGAGGATGTGGTCCTCGTTGAAGCTGGTGCTCAGCGCCGAGCCCCGGTGCCCGGACGTGCCGAAGCTGACCCGTTGCTCGGTCACGGACACGTCGGGGTGCTGGGAGTAGTAGGCGTCGACCAACGCGCCGACATCGATCAGGTCAGCGGCGGTGGCCGGCTGACCGGCCCGGGGGGAGTTCGGCATCATTCAATCCAACCATGCCGGCGCCGCGGTTCCCCTGGCTCACCGTTCTTCACAACGACTTGAGCTTGTTTCCACAGCGTTTCGCCGCTAGCCTCGGCAATAAGTTCAGTGTCTAAACAAATCGAGGATTAGCAGATGACGCCAACTCCCACCAAGGCCGACAGATTCTCCTTCGGGCTCTGGACGATCGGCTGGACCGGCCGCGACCCGTTCGGTGACGCGACCCGCCAGCCGCTCGACGCGGTAGAGGCCGTCCACAGGCTCAACGAGCTCGGCGCGTACGGCATCACGTTCCACGACAACGACCTGATCCCGTTCGACGCGACGACCGGTGAGCGCGACGCCCAGATCGCCCGCTTCCGCCAGGCTGTGGACGAGACCGGCCTCGCGGTCCCGATGATCACGACCAACCTCTTCACCCATCCGGTGTTCAAGGACGGTGGCTTCACCAGCAACGACCGCTCGGTCCGCCGGTTCGCGCTCCGCAAGGTGCTGCGCAACGTCGAGTTGGCCGCTGAGCTCGGTGCTGAGACCTACGTCGTCTGGGGTGGCCGCGAAGGCAGTGAGTACGACTCCGCCAAGGACGTGCAGGCGGCGCTGGAGCGCTACCGCGAGGCGATGAACACCCTCACCGAGTTCGTCACCGACCGCGGTTACCCGATCCGCTTCGCCATCGAGCCGAAGCCGAACGAGCCCCGCGGCGACATTCTGCTGCCGACCCTGGGCCACGCGATGGCCTTCATCACCGAGCTGGACCAGCCGGATCTCGTCGGCATCAACCCCGAGGTCGGGCACGAGCAGATGGCCGGGCTGAACTACGCGCACGGCGTTGCGCAGGCGCTGTGGCAGGGCAAGCTCTTCCACATCGACCTCAACAGCCAGCGCGGCATCAAGTTCGACCAGGACCTGGTCTTCGGTCACGGTGACCTGATGAACGCCTTCAGTCTGGTCGACCTGCTCGAGTTCGGTGGCCCGAACGGTGGCCCGTCGTACACCGGCCCACGGCACTTCGACTACAAGCCCTCGCGCACCGAGAGCTACGACGGCGTCTGGGACTCGGTCAAGGCGAACATGAGCATGTACCTGATGCTCAAGGAGCGGGCGACGTCCTTCCGCAACGACCCCGAGGTCCAGCAGGCGCTGCTCGACGCCAAGGTTGCGGAGCTGTCCGAGCCGACGCTGAACCCGGGTGAGGGCTACGCCGAGCTGATGAAGGACGCCAGCTCGTTCGAGGACTACGACGCCGACGCCGCCGGCGCGCAGGGTTACGGCTTCGTCCGGTTGAACCAACTCGCGCTCGAACACCTCCTGGGAGCGCGCTGATCATGGCACTGGTCGCCGGAGTCGACTCGTCCACGCAGTCGTGCAAGGTTGTTCTCCGCGATGCCGGAACCGGACGGCTGGTGCGTTCTGGACGCGCGAGCCACCCGGACGGCACCGAGGTGCACCCCTCGGCGTGGTGGGACGCCTTACAGGTTGCTCTGGAGGATGCCGGTGGCCTGGCCGACGTGAGCGCGATCAGCGTCGGCGGCCAGCAGCACGGCATGGTCTGCCTGGACGAGTCAGGCGAGGTCGTGCGCCCCGCACTGCTGTGGAACGACACCCGGTCGGCGAAGGCCGCCGCGGACCTGGTCCTGGAACTGGGCGCGCAGGCCTGGGCGGACGCGGTCGGCAGCGTGCCGGTGGCCTCGTTCACGATCACCAAGCTGCGCTGGCTGGCCGAGCACGAGCCGGACAGCGTCGCCCGCACGGCCGCGGTGTGCCTGCCGCACGACTGGCTCAGCTGGAAGCTGTCCGGCTCCACCGACCTGGCCGACCTGGCGACCGATCGCTCGGACGCCTCGGGCACCGGCTACTTCGACGGCCACACGAACACCTACCGCACCGACCTGCTGGTCCGGGCGCTGGGCAAAGAGGTACGGCTGCCGCGCGTCGCCGGCCCGGCCGAGCGGATCGGCCAGCACGGCTCGCTGCTGCTCGGCCCCGGCGCGGGCGACAACGCGGCCGGAGCGCTCGGCGTGCAGACCGGCGACGACGTGCTGGTGTCGCTGGGCACGTCCGGCGTTGCCTGTGCCCGCAGCTCTGTCCAGGCAGCGGACCCGAGCGGTCTGGTGGCCGGATTCTCCGATGCCACCGGGGCGTTCCTGCCGCTGGTGTGCACCCTCAATGCCGCCCGGGTGCTCGACGCGACGGCCCGGCTGCTCGGGGTCAGCCTGGCCGACCTCAGTGCCCTCGCGCTCAGCGCCGAGGCTGGTGCGGCCGGCCTGAGCCTCGTCCCGTACCTCGAAGGTGAGCGCACCCCGAACCTTCCCGACGCCACCGGTGCGCTGCACGGGCTGACGCTGTCCAACGCCACCCAGGCCAATGTCGCCAGGGCGGCGGTCGAGGGCATGCTGTGCGGCCTGGCCGCCGGCCTCGATGCGCTGGTCGCCCAGGGCGTCTCGGTGTCCGCGGTGCGCCTGATCGGCGGAGCCGCGCAGTCCGAGGCCGTACGCCGCATCGCTCCGACCGTGTTCGGTGTACCGGTCACGGTGCCCGAACCGGGCGAGTACGTCGCCGACGGCGCTGCCCGGCAGGCCGCCTGGGTGCTGGCGGGTTCGGACGAGGCACCTGCCTGGGAACTCGGCGAGGCCGCGCACTTCGAGGGTGCGGCTACTCCCGGCCTGCGCGCCCGGTACGCCGTCGCCGCGGGCAAGCACCTGAGCGTGCCGCGCTGACGGGGCGCCCTATGACAGCCTTGGCGCTATGACGGTGCCCGGCACCCCCGCGGGCCAGCAGACCGTCCGCCGGCACAACCTCAGCCTGATCACGACGGCGCTGGCCGGGGCGCCGGCCTCACGGGCGGAGCTGGCGCACCGGACCGGGCTGACCAAGGCCACCGTGTCCAGCCTGGTGGATGTCCTGATCAGTCAGACGATCCTGGTCGAGGGCGTGCCCGACGCGCCCCGGGTCGGACGGCCGGCCAGGCCCGTTCGCCTCAATCCGGACGGGCCGGTCGCGGTCGGGCTCGAGATCAACGTCGACTACCTCGCGGCCTGCGCCCTCGACCTGACCGGGCAGGTGCGCGGCTACCGGCACGCACCCGTGGACAACCGCGGCCGGACCGCCGACCAGGTGGTTGCGCATGCCGTCCGGCTGAGCGACGAGGTCCGCGCGGGCCTGGACCAGCCACTGCTCGGGGTGGCATTGGCCCTGCCTGGCGTGGTGGGTGTCGACGGCGAGCTGCTGCGTGCTCCGAACCTGCCCCTGCTCGCCGGCGCCCGGCTCGGGCAGGCGCTGGCCGGCGAGCTGAACGTGCGCGAGCTGCAGGTGGACAACGAGGCCAACCTGGGTGCACTGGCCCGGCTGTGGTCCGCCCCGGACGGCGGCCGGGACTTCGTCTACGTCTCCGGCGAGATCGGCGTCGGCGCCGGCCTGGTCGTGAACGGCGAGCTGTTCCGCGGCGTGAACGGGTTCGCCGGCGAACTCGGGCACGTCGTCGTCGAACGGGACGGCCCGTTGTGCGGGTGCGGCGGGCGCGGCTGCGTCGAGCAGTACGCCGGTCAGGAGGTGCTGCTGCGCAACGCCGAGCAGCCCGACGTCGAGGCGCTGGAGGCAGCGGTCACCCGCTCCGATCCCCGGGCGCTGGCCGCGGTCGAGCTGGCGGGATCGGCGCTCGGCGTGGGCCTGTCGTCCCTGCTCAACGTGGTCGACCTGCCGGCCATCGTGCTCGGCGGCGTGTACGCCCGGCTGTATCGCGTCATCGAGCCGGCGCTGACGGCAGAGCTCGCCAGCCGGGTGCTGTCGTCCCGCAGCTCGGCCGGCCGGCTGTGCTGCTCAAGCCTGGGTGTCGACGCCGCCGTCCGCGGTGCGGCCGGTGCGGTGGTGGACCGGGCGCTGAAGGACCCGGGCCGGTTCACCGAGTGGGACGCGAGTTCAGATTCCAGTAGCCCTTCGCGTGCACGTCGGACCGGCTGAGCCCGAAGCGCCCCAGAGCTTCGCGCAGCGCCACCACCGCCCGGGACTCACCGAGGACGTAGGCATAGCCGCTGCTCCCGGTGGGCGACAGCAGCTCCAGCGCCGAACTCAGGATGTCGGCCCGGCCGGCCGGCCGGCCGTCGCGGGGCAGCCAGGTCACGTCGGCATTGTCGGGCAGCGGGTAGCGCTCGTTGTCGTTCTCGATCTCGGCCAGCACCCCAACCCGGCGCCCGTCGATATGCGCGGCCTCGGCGAGTGCCGCGATGGCGGGCAGCCCCGACTCGTCCGTGAGCGCGACCAGCCACGGCGTCGGGGACAGCGCTATCTCACCGCGCGGGCCGAAGAAGGTCACCTCGTCCCCGGCCGCAAGCTGCTGGGCCCAGGTCGAGCCGGGACCGTGTCCGTGCAGCACCGCGTCGATCACCAGGCTGTCGGCCCAGTGGGAGCGGACGGTGTAACGCCGCCGGACCTCCCGGCCGTCCGGGCCGGTGAGGACGATAGCGATGTCGCAGCCCAGTGGCCAGTGCCGGCCCGCGATTTCGGGGGCGCGCAGGGTGATCCGGCGCATCCGCGGTGACAGTTCGCTTAGATCGGCGACCGTAGTGAGGAATTGACCGGTGCGGGAGATGTGTTGGACCTCAGACATGATGTGTTCAGCATGCCACCGTCGTTCCGGCGATCATCGCCGGAAGACACCGGTGGCAGCCGAACAGATCCAGGTCCCGTACACCTACCGATCGACCTAGCTAGAAGGAGCAGTATGCCCATCGAATTGAAGAAGGTCGCCTACGTCACCTCCGCCACCGCCAAGGGTGGCCGCGCCGGACACGTGCGTAGCGCCGACGGCCTGGTGGACTTCGAGCTGGCTCAGCCCGGCAGCACGCCGGAGCCCGCGGTCAACCCCGAGACGCTGTTCGCCGCCGGCTACGCCTCCTGCTTCCAGGGCGCGCTGGAGAACCGGGCCAAGACCAAGGGTGTCGACACCTCCGGCTCGACCGTGACCGCCAACGTCTCGTTCGGACCGTCCGAGGACGGCGGCTTCGGCCTCGCCGTCGAGCTCGAGGTCAGCATCCCGGGTGTCGAGGCCGCGCAGGCGCAGGAGCTGGTCGAGCTGGCGCACCAGTTCTGCCCGTACTCCAAGGCGACCCGCGACAACATCGTGGTCACGCTGACCGTCGCCTGAACCGTCTCGCGCAGCGCGAGCTGCTCGAACGAAGTTGACCGGCCTGATGGCCACGGGTGCATGATGAACCCCGTGGCCATCAGTGTTTTCGACCTTTTCTCGATTGGTATCGGGCCGTCGTCGTCCCACACCGTCGGGCCTATGCGGGCTGCCCGCACCTTTGCCCTCGGCTTGGAACGCGATGGTCTGATCGGCAGTGTCGACCGGGTGCGAGTGGAGCTCTTCGGCTCCCTCGGCGCGACCGGGCGGGGCCACGGCTCCGACCGGGCGGTGGTGCTGGGCCTGGCCGGCGAGACTCCGGAGAGCGTCGACACCGCCACCGTGCTCCCACGCTTCACCGCCGCGCGGGCAGCGGGGTCGGTCCGGCTGCTGGACAGGTACCCGGTGCGGATGGAAGCCGATGATCTGGTGCTGCACCGGCGCTCGACGCTGCCCTTCCATCCGAACGGGATGCGCTTCACGGCCTGGGCGGCTGATGACTCCCCGGTGCGCGAGCGGACGTTCTACTCCGTGGGCGGCGGGTTCGTCGTGGACGAGGCCGCGACCGGTGCGGACCGGATCAAGGCCGATGACACCGTCCTGCCCTATCCATTCACCACCGGTGTGGAGCTGTGCCGGCTCGCCGGGGCCACCGGGCTGTCCATCTCTGACCTGATGCTGGCCAACGAGACCGTCTGGCGGCCGGAGGCAGAGGTACGGGCGGGGCTGCTCGACATCTGGCAGGTTATGCAGGACTGCGTCTCGGCCGGCTACTCCCAGGAGGGAATGCTGCCGGGCGGTCTCAAGGTGCGCCGCCGCGCACCCGAGCTGTACCGGACGCTGGCCGCCGAATCGTTCTCCACCGACCCGCTGCGGGTGATGGACTGGGTGAGCCTGTTCGCGCTTGCCGTCAACGAGGAGAACGCCGCGGGTGGCCGGGTCGTGACCGCCCCGACGAACGGCGCGGCCGGCATCATTCCGGCGGTGCTGCACTACTACCGGCGCTTCGTACCGGGTGCCACCGATGACGGCGTGGTGCGATTCCTGCTCACCGCTGGGGCCATCGGCGTGCTCTACAAGGAGAACGCGTCGATCTCCGGCGCTGAGGTCGGTTGCCAGGGTGAGGTTGGCTCCGCCTGCTCGATGGCCGCCGGCGCGCTGTGTGAGGTTATGGGCGGAAACCCCCTGCAGGTCGAGAACGCCGCCGAGATCGGCATGGAACACAACCTGGGGCTGACCTGCGACCCGATCGGCGGGCTCGTCCAGGTGCCGTGCATCGAACGCAATGCGATGGGTGCGGTCAAGGCGATCAACGCCGCTCGCATCGCGCTGCGCGGCGACGGCACCCACATCGTCAGCCTCGACAAGGTGATCAAGACCATGCGGGAGACCGGCGCTGACATGAAGGTCAAGTACAAGGAGACCTCCCGCGGCGGGCTGGCCGTGAACGTCATCGAATGCTGAGGATCTCTGCCTCTCGGCTACTCCACGCCATCAGCTAGCGCAAAGGGCCGCCCAGTAGGAATGACTGGACGGCCCTTTCGCTATTGCTGCGGTCAGTGAACCGCGACGCCGGCCGGCGCGTCGACAACCTCGTCCTTGCCGGTCGTGATCATGGTCATGGTGACGATGATGGCGACCAGCGCGAAGATGGCGGCGGTCAGGAAGCCTCGCGAGGAGCCGTGCGCCAGGACCTCGTGGAACGCCCGGTTGGCAGTGGGATCGGTCAGCGCACCGGCACTGGCCTTGACGCTGCCGGTTGCCTGCTGCGACAGCTGCAGGAAGTGCTGCAGCACCGTCGGCGGCTCTTTACCGGACTGCACCAGCGCGCCGAGCAGCTTTCCCTGGTGCTTGCCCTCGCTGGTCGAGGTGGTGGCGAAGACGGTGGTCAGCACCGACAGGCCGATGGACCCGCCGACCTGCTGCCCGACGTTCAGCAGTGCCGATGCCAGGCCGGCCTCGTGTGGTTCGACTCCGGCCACGGCCACGGTGGTCAGCGGCACGAAGATGCTGCCGATACCGAAGGACATGATCAGCAGCGACGGCAGCAGGTGGCCGGCATAGCTGGAGTCCGCGCTGGTGGTGGACAGCCAGAACAGGCCGCCGGTCATGAGCACGGAGCCGAAGATGATCAGGTTGCGCGGACCGACCCGGGGCAGCAACGTCGCCGAGAGCTGGGCCGCGATGCCGATCATGAAGGCGACCGGCAGGAATGCCATGCCGGACTTCAACGACGAGTAGCCGAGCACCAGTTGGACGAAATAGGTGACGAAGAAGAACATCCCGAACATGGCCGCGCCGATGATCAGCATGACGATGTAGGCGCCCGATCGGTTCTTGTCGCGGAACGTGCGCAGCGGCATCATCGCGTAGGACAGCTTGCCCTCCAGCGCGGCGAACGCGGCGAGCAGTACCACCGCAAGGACGAAGGCGCTGACGGTGATGCCGTTGCTCCAGCCCTTGGATGCGGCATGGATGAAACCGTAGACCAGCGAGGCCATGCCCACCGTGGACAGCAGGCCACCGAACCAGTCGAACTTGCCGGAGAGGCGCTCGGACTCGTGCAAGAACATGTAGGCGCCGACGACCAGGACGACACCGATCGGGACGTTGACGAAGAGCACCCAGCGCCAGGTCAGGTACTCGGTGAGAACGCCACCGAGCAGCAGGCCCAGAGCGGCACCGGCACCAGCCACCGCGGAGAACACCGCGAAGGCACGGGTCCGTTCGGGCCCCTCGTCGAACTCTGTGGTGATCAGCGAGAGAGCCGTCGGCGAGGCGATCGCGCCCCCGATGCCTTGGATGATCCGGCCGAAGATGAGGAACTGGAAGTTGTGAGCGAGGCCGCCGAGGAAGCTGCCGATGGTGAACAGCGCGAGGCCCACCATGAACATCCGGCGCCGGCCGAGGATGTCGCCTGCCTTGCCGCCCAGTAGCAGCAGCCCGCCGAAGGCCAGGGTGTAGGCGTTGATCGCCCACGTCATGTCGGTCTGGTTCTTGCCGAAGTAGTCGCCCATCTTGGGCAGCGCGATGTTCACGATGGTTCCGTCGAGAACGATCATGAGCTGCGCGCCCGCGATGATGAGCAGCGTCAAGCCTGGATGGCTTCCTCTTCGGCTCGTTGCCGTTGTCTGTGTCGCTCCGTAGGTCGTGGTCACGACTCTCCTTGGCCAATCGATGTTCTGTGCCGGCGGGCTGCCGCGCGGCGTGGTGTCGGCACGCTGCTCAGTGCCGTTAGCTCAGTATGTTGCGGCGAACCGCTCGTCCTGAGTCTGTCGTGTTGAGTTAGCATTTCGGCTTGTTGCTGTCGCATAGTGAACGCAGCCGTTCCTTCCTTCGGTACGCTAGCGAACATCAGTTAAGAAACGCAAACGTGCACTATCTTGGTCGCTCAGCTGCCACACAGCACCACCGCCGCCACTTCCGTTCGTCAGAGAGGATTCCCGTCGCCATGACCGCACCGCCAGTCAATTTCGCAGGTACCTCTGACAACACCTCTGACAGCGGCGAGGATCCGGGGCGTCAGCGCAAGCGTGGAGCCGAACTGGAGCAGGCGATCAAGGACGCCACGATCGCGGAGCTGGCGTGCGGTGGGTACGGCAATGTCACCATCGAGTCGGTCGCCGCCCGCGCCCAAACGGGCAAGGCGTCCATCTATCGCAGGTGGCCCACCAAGCAGGAGTTGGTGATGGATTCGCTGGGTTGCCTGCTGGCCGGTCCGTTGCTCAGCATCGACCCGCCCCGCCTGGAAGACACCGTGACGACGCGTGACGCGCTGCTGATGCTGCTGCGGCAGGTCGTCGAGGTGATGACCGGGCCAGGCGGTGAGGCGATGCGATCCATCATGAGCGAGTCACTGCGGGATCCGGACTTCTCAACCACGTTCGAATGCGACTACTTCGACCCGCGTAAGCAGGTTCTGGTCGACCTGCTCGAACGAGGTGTCGCCCGCGGCGAGGTGCGCCCCGACGCGGTGACGCCGCTGCTTCCCGAGATCGTGGCGGGCACCCTCACCCACCGGATCGTCATGCGTAGACAGTCGATCTCCGACGAGGATCTGGTGGAGCTGCTGGATCGCTTCGTGATGCCGGCGATCAGCCCCCGCTGAGTGATCTGCAGCCCTTGTGGTCAGGGGCCGCTTTGGGCGCGCCGGTGCTCGCCCAGTAAGGTATGCGGCGGTCGTGTTCCGCGGCTTCAGGAGGCTTCGCCTAGTCCGGTCTATGGCGCCGCACTGCTAATGCGGTTTGGGTTTATCGCCCATCCGGGGTTCAAATCCCCGAGCCTCCGCGGTGTCAGAGCCCCGTCCTCGGACGGGGCTCTGTGCTGTGATCGCCTCTGTGGTTGATCTTGGCCGGTGCCGCCGAGGCGACGCCGGAGGCGGTTTTGGAGGCCCGAACCTGACCCGCTAGAGTATGGCTTCGGTTCACAATGCGCCCGTAGCTCAACGGATAGAGCACTTGACTACGGATCAAGAGGTTGCAAGTTCGAATCTTGCCGGGCGCACCAGAGTGACGTCTTTCAAACCCGCACCGTGTTGAACGGATGCGGGTTTGTTCATTTTGGGCGTTGTGCACGGATGCGGCGGATGTAGGCGGCGCTCCAGTCGTGGCAGGTAGCGCTTGGACGCCTTGTCGAGCCCACGGCAGCAGTTGCTCCAGTCACCGCGCCTTGCGGTCGAGGTCTCCGCCCGGCGGCCTCCATGACGTCAGGGCCGAGCAGTGTCTTGAACGGTTCGGTGAGCGCTGCACTGAATCGCACCGGAGTTTCCGGAGGCTCTGGTGCTAGGGTCGACTCGGTGAACGAGCAGCCCAACAAGTACTGGCGTGCAAATACGCGCCCGATAACCATCGCCGTCCTGTTTCTGTACCTCCTAGAGTTCGTACTCATCGTGATTGCGCTCCTTCCGGCATGGACGGCGTTGGTCGTCATACTGGTCGGCTTTCCGCTGCGCTGGTTGATATATCGAGTCTGGGACAGATAGATCAAGCACTAACCCGGGCGGTGCAAGATCAACTCGGGTACCTGCGTGTAGATGACAGAAAGTGCCTACTGGGTGCGGGATTCTGTGATTGCTGAAGTCCCAGATCCCCGCTCCGAGAGGCACTTTCCACGTGAAGGCTACCTGCACTCGTCCTGCTGTCGCGGTCTTGGCTGATGGTGTGGGGTGGTGTCGCATGCCGGGTCGCGGTTGCTGGCCGATCTGGCTGACCGGACCACGCTGACCGGGCAGCTGTCGGAGGTGTTCGCGGGGCGGACGGCGCCGCAGACCGAACACGATCCGGGTCGGGTGTTGGTGGATCTGGCGGTGATGATCGCCGACGGCGGGGAGGCGATCTGCGACATCGCGGCCTTGGCTGATCAGCCCGGGGTGTTCGGCAAGGTTGCCTCGGACAGCACCCGCTGGTATGACCCACCACCGGCACCTGGGACCCAACAAGACACCCTCAACACACCCCTGGACCCCCACAACGGCAACCGCTACATCTACGCCGCCGACAACCCCCTCAACAATGCAGGACCAACCGGAACTTCCTTTGCTGCGGGTGGTCTAGCGGGCGCCCTCGCTGGCGGAGCCGGAGGCTTCGTAGTTGGAGGACCCGCCGGTGCGGTCCTCGGTGGCGGCCTCGGCGCAGGCGGAGTGGGCGGGTTCGTCTACGGCGCATGCGAATCTGACTCGGCCAGCGCAGGCGGAACAACCGGTTGCCGGTGCCGTAGAGGGTGGGGTGGGTGCTCTCCTTGGAGGCCTCGGTACCCTTGGCGGCGCTATCTTCGGGAGCTTCGGGAGCTGACATGAAGACTTCCCCTGACCTAGGAAGACTCGTCATACGGCGGCAGCCCGGTAGTAGCTCAATCCTCCGCGCATTCCGGGTGCTAGTCGATGGCAACCAGGTCGGGAGGCTCCGCCAAGATGGTGAACTGGCGGTAGATGTCGAACCCGGAACGCACGCCGTTCAGATCAAGGTCGACTGGGCCGGCAGCAAACCACTTGAGGTCACCGCAGGTCCGGGAGAAGTGATCAGACTGGTATGCGAGACGGCTCCCTTCACCAAGGGATTCGCATCGATCTTCCGTCAGCCCTCCGAGTACATCAAACTCAGAGCGTCCGAGTAGACCAAAGAAGGTCGCGGAGTCTGGTGCCAGACTCCGCGACCTTCTTTGGGCTCATAGCCGTGGTTGAGGTGCCGGTAAGAACGCTGGCACCGAAGGCAGTCCGAGTGAGCTGCGACGGGTCGTCGCCCTGTACGTCTCAGTTCCTAGTGTCGCGTGAACGATGATCTTTGACCGCCGGTTGCTTTGGTGAGGATTTCGTCGGCGGTCTTGGTCCAGGTGAACGGCTGGCAGCGTTCGTTCCAGGCGTCGATGTAAGTCTCGATTGCGGCGATGAGGTCCTTGACGCTGGTGAAGGTGCCGCGG